>JALSNA010000041.1 GCA_026987255.1 Hyphomicrobiales bacterium
GGCGATGGCGCGGCCCTTTTGCACGATGCTTTCGATGGAGATGTTTTCATCGGCGAAAATGCGCGCCACGGCGGCCACCTCTCCGGGCCTGTCGAGCAGCTCCATGGCCACGTAATAGCCGCCCTGATGGGCGCGCATGGGGGCGCGGCGGCATTCGGCCAGGCTCCGCGCCGCCAGGCCCAGGGGCGGCAGAACGATGCCGCGGGCGATATCGGCAATGTCGGAGACCACGGAAGAGGCGGTGGGATGGGCTCCTGCCCCGCGCCCGGAGAGCAGGATGTCATCTGCAAAATCGCCATGCACGGCGACGGCGTTGAACACCCCGCCGACCTCGGCGATGGGCGAGCCGATGGGCACCAGGGCCGGATGCACCCTTTGCTCGATGCCCTCGCCGGTATCCACCGCAACACCCAGCAGCTTGATGCGGTAGCCCAGGCCGCGGGCATAGCGGATGTCGTTCAGGGTGATGGCCCCGATGCCCTCCACGTAGACATCGGCAAAGTTGATCTTCACCCCGAAGGCCAGGGATGTGAGGATGGCCAGCTTGTGGGCGGCATCGAAGCCGCCGATGTCGAAGGCCGGGTCGGCCTCGGCATAGCCCAGCTCCTGGGCCTCCTTGAGGACATCGGCGAAATCGCGCTGCTCGCTTTCCATCTTGCTGAGAATGTAGTTGCAGGTGCCGTTGAGGATGCCATAGAGGCGAGAGACGGCATTGCCCGCCAGGCTCTCGCGCATGGTCTTGATGATCGGGATGCCCCCGGCCACGGCGGCCTCGAAGCCGAGCGCCACGCCCGCCCTTTCGGCCATTTCCGCCAATTCCGTTCCGTGATGGGCCAGAAGGGCCTTGTTGGCGGTGACCACATGCCTGCCCGCGCCCAGGGCGGCCTCCACGGCGGCCTTGGCCGGGCCGTCCTCGCCGCCGATGAGCTCCACCAGCACATCGATCTTCTCATCACGGGCCATGGCCACCGGATCGTCAAACCAGCGGTAGGCGCTCATGTCGTGATCGCCGCGGCGGGCCTTGCGCGAACGGGCCGAGACGGCCACAACCTCGATGGAGCGGCCGCAGCGGGCCCGAAGGAGGCCGCCATGATCGCGCAAAAGGTCGAGAACGCCCACTCCGACGGTGCCCAGGCCGGCCAGGCCGATTTTCAAAGGTCTGCTCATGGACATGCGAATCCGTAAATCTGTTGCCTGCGTGTCATTCCTTGTCGCCCATTGTCCGGCGCTTTTCAAGAAACCTGCGCAGATTGCGCGCCGCCTGGCGGATTCGCTGCTCGTTTTCCACCAGGGCGATGCGCACGAAGCCTTCGCCCTCCTCGCCGAAGCCGACGCCGGGAGAGACGGCCACCTGCGCCTCCTGCTGCAACAATTCGGCAAAGGCCAGGGAGCCCAGGGTTTCGAAACCGCGCGGCAGCGGCGCCCAGGCGAACATGGTGGCGGGCGGCGCCGGGATGTCCCATCCCGCCTTGCCGAAGGACTCCACCAGGACATCCCGGCGCCTGCGGTAGATGGCGCGGGCCTCCTCCACGCAGTCCTGGGGGCCATTGAGGGCGGCCGTGGCGGCCACCTGGATGGGGGTGAAGGCGCCATAGTCGAGATAGGATTTCACCCGCGCCAGGGCGGCGATGAGCCGCTCGTTGCCGACCGCAAAACCCATGCGCCAGCCGGGCATGGAATAGGTCTTGGACAGGGAGGTGAACTCCACCGCAACATCCATGGCGCCCTGCACCTGCAGGATGGAGGGCGGCGGGGCATCGGTGAAATAGATTTCCGCATAGGCCAGATCGGAGAGGATGATCAGGTCATGGCGGCGGGCGAAGGCCACCACCTCGCGGTAGAAATCCAGGCCGGCCACATAGGCGGTGGGGTTGGAGGGATAGTTGAGCACCACGGCGATGGGCTTGGGCACGGAATGATTCACGGCCCGGTGCAGGGCGGCGAAGAAGGCATCGCCGGGCTCGGCGGGCACCTGGCGGATGGTGCCGCCGGCCATGAGAAAGCCGAATGCATGGATGGGATAGGTGGGATTGGGGGCGAGGATGACATCGCCCGGGGCGGTGATGGCCTGGGCCATGTTGGCAAAGCCCTCCTTGGAGCCCAGGGTGGCCACCACCTGGGTGTCGGGATCGAGCTTGACGCCGAAGCGGCGGGCGTAATAGGCCGCCTGGGCGCGCCTGAGGCCAGGGATGCCGCGCGAGGCCGAATAGCGGTTGGTGCGCGGCTTGCCGACGGTCTCGATGAGCTTGGCGTTGATGTGCTCCGGGGTGGGCAGATCGGGATTGCCCATGCCCAGATCGATGATGTCCGCCCCTTGCGCCCGCTGGCGCGCCTTGAGCCTGTTGACCTGCTCGAAGACATAGGGCGGCAGGCGCTTGATGCGGTAGAACTGTTCCTTGTCCATCGGTATCCCGTCCGGCTTTCTCCAAATGGTGGCGCTGTTTTCTATCACCTTGCGGCCATTGGCGCCACGGATTACGGTGCGGCAGAAAGATGTTTTCGCCCCGCCGCCTCATGATGGACAAACATGGGGGCATTTCTATATGCTGGGAATCGGGCGGATGGACGCATTTCAACACCAGCGATCAAAGAGCATTCGATGAAGAAAATCTGGCTGAGCGCCCTTTTCGCCATTCTCGCCCTGGCTCCGTCCCTTCCGGCCATGGCCGGCACCCTGGCCGATACCGATCTGCCGGGCGGGGATTACCGCAATTTTTCCCTCATCTCGCCGGTGCCCTCCTTTTGCGAGAACGTCTGCGCCCAGGACAGCCGCTGCAAGGCCTGGACCTTCTCCTGGCCGGGCAAGCGCGGCAAGCGGGCCAAGTGCTTTCTCAAGGAAAAGGTGGTCAAGAAGGCTCATGATACCTGCTGCATCTCCGGGGTGAAGGGCGGCGTTGCCCTGCCCGGCGAAAACAGGCCGGAGGGCAAACCGCAAGAGCCGGAGAAAGCGCCAACGCCACCGGCGGATAGCGCAAAGCCCGGCAAGCCGAAGCTGGAGGTGGAAAAACACCCCCTGCCGCCGGTAAAGACGCCCGAGGATGGACAGCCGCGCCAGGAGCAGCCGCCTGCTCAGCCACAGCCGCAGGAGCAGCCGCCTGCTCAGCCACAGCCGCAGCCACAGCCGCCCGCTCAGCCGCGGCAACAGGCCGAAGAGCCGCAAGATGCCCCGCCGGCGACAGAGCAGCAGGACGAAAAACGCGCCTTTTGCACCACATATGCGGAACAAGCCGTGCGCGCCTCGGAAGAAAACCGGCGGAAAAGGTGCGGCTATCGTGGCGGACGGTGGAACGCCACCTATGGCGGATATTTCAACTGGTGCATGAAGAACTCCGAGCAAGCTGCGAAAAACAATACACAAACCCGTTCCCGCCTGTTGCGCCAGTGTGCCCTGCGCCCGCCGGTCACGCTGCCGCCCGCGCAGCAGCCGCCCGCACGGCCCTATGCGGCGCCGGGCAATCTGGAATCGTGCCGCCGGTATGCCGATGTGCTGTCGGCCATGGCGCGCAGCGCCCTGCGCAACCGCTGCGGCTTCTTCGGGCCGGAGTGGACCACCGACGCAGGGCGCATCTTCGAATGGTGCCGCCGCACGCCGCTGATGGAGCGGCGCGCCATCGTCCGCCGTCACCGCGCCGCCCTGATGCGTTGCACTTCCGGGTTTCAGGCCGCTCCGCCGCCGGTGGATGCCTACCGCCCGCCACGGCCGGCGCAGGGACGCTATCTCTACAAATGGAGCAAGCTGCGCGGCCCCGGCCCGGCCTGGAGCACGCCATGGCGGCCGTCGCGCTCGGGCAAGTGCCCCCTGGTGCGCAACTGCGACTGTGGCGGCGGCAGCACCTGCCGGATGTATTCGCGCGGCGAGGCCGCCCTCATGTGGCCCAATGGCTGTTATGCGCAGCCCATCGTCATCCTGTGCAACATACGGCGGAGATAACCCGATGGAGATCGCCACCTGGAACGTCAATGGCGTGCGCGCGCGCATCGAAGCCATCACCGCCTGGCTGAAGCAGGAAAGCCCGGATGTGCTGTGCATGCAGGAGATCAAGACGGTGGACGAGACCTTCCCCCATGCCGTCTTCGAGGATCTGGGCTACAACGTGGCCACCTTCGGCCAGAAGGGGTTCAACGGCGTGGCCATTCTCTCCAGGCGTCCGCTGGAGGATGTCAGCCGCGGCCTGCCGGGCATGGAGGACGATCCGCAGGCGCGCTACATGGAGGCGCTGGTGCCCGGCGAGACGGGCATGGTGCGGGTGGCTAGCGTTTATGCGCCCAATGGCAACCCCATCGGCACGGAGAAGTTCGATTACAAGCTGCGCTGGATGGAGGCCTTCACGGCGCACATGAAGGAGCTTCTGAAACTGGAGGAGCCTTTCTGCGCCTGCGGCGATTTCAACATCATTCCCACGCCACGGGATGCGCGCTTTCCCGAGCACTGGGAAGGCGATGCGCTCTATTCGCCCCAGGCGCGGGCGGCCTGGCGCAGGCTGCTCAACCTGGGATTGGTGGATGCGCTGCGCGCCTGGCGGGCGGAGGATGGTCAATATACCTTCTGGGACTACAAGGGCGGGGCCTGGCACAAGAACGACGGCATCCGCATCGATTTCGCCCTGCTCTCGCCACAGGCCGCCGACCACCTGACGGGGGCGCGCATCGACACCACGCCGCGCGGCTGGGAGAAGCCTTCCGATCATGTGCCGGTGATCATCACCCTGGACATCTGACGGGCCGCGGCGGCTTTTGACCTGGATCATTCACTCCGGCCCCGGCCCCTGCCATACTGGCGGGCAAAGGAGAGAGCCGATGACACATCTCAAGACGGCCCTGATGGCCGGGCTTCTTTTGCTGTTGGCGCCGATGGCCGCCGGGGCGGAAAACCCCGATGACACCGTGGGCAAGAAATGGCTGCTGTCCCTGGGCGGCAAGCTCTATGACAACCAGTGGATCATGCTCAACCAGGCCCCGCCGAAGGGCCGCAACCCGCTCTACCCGGCCGGGGCGGACGTTGCCGCGGCCAACACCTGGCGCTGCGTGTTCTGCCACGGCTGGGACTACAAGGGGCGCGAGGGACACCTGCGCACCCTTGCCAATGCGCCGCAGTTCGTCTCCCTGCGCGGCCTTCAGGGCAAGCCGCAAGAGGAGATCGCCAGCCGCATCCTGGGCAAGCCGCACGGCTGGCTGGGCAAGAGCCTGCCGCGCCCCATGCTCATGGCCCTGGCCTTCTTCATCTCGCGCGGCCAGCATGACGTGGGCAGGATCATCGATGCCAAAGGCAAGGCGCTGGGCAATCCGCTGCGCGGCAAGGACATTTTCGAGGGCACCTGCATCTCCTGCCACCAGGCCGACGGCAAGGCCTTCATCGAGGGCGAGGATGGCGATGTCCCGGCCCTGGGCTGGGTGGCGCGCCACAGGCCGCAGCAGGCCATTCACAAGATTCGCAATGGCGTGCCGGGGGCG
>JALSNA010000042.1 GCA_026987255.1 Hyphomicrobiales bacterium
TTTCCGAGCCCAAGAAGCGCCAGCCTTGCGGCCATTTGCCGGCCGGTTGCAGTTTGCCGGCGCGGATGAGATCGCGGATCACCCGGGCCAGCTCCAGTCCCAATGTGGTGGGAATGCGCTTGAGCGGACCGTCGGCACGGGCCAGTCCCTGCCGTTCGAGCTCCAGATAGGTTTCGGTGTCCGCCGTCCCGATGCCGGTAAAGTCTTTGCCGGCCGTATCGTCCGCCAGCATTTGCGCCAGGGCGAGAGCGTGGGCTGT
This sequence comes from Hyphomicrobiales bacterium, assembly GCA_026987255.1. Classification (GTDB taxonomy): domain Bacteria; phylum Pseudomonadota; class Alphaproteobacteria; order Rhizobiales; family Aestuariivirgaceae; genus Thermopetrobacter. The sequence goes on from JALSNA010000042.1 coordinate 260, forward strand.
GGTCAAGATCATGGATCGTTTTCCTTTTATCGCCGGGTTTGCGCCGGCCGAGGGCGCGAAAGATTCCGGCAGTGTTTCATGCAGATGGGCATCTCCATTGACTGTTTGAAGATCGTCCTCGCCCCCTGCCAACCACCCGTAGTGTCTCATGATGGGGGTGGTTGGCAGGGGGGTGAGGATGGACGCGCAAGCGCCTTTGGAGACACCCGGATGACACCGGGCCGCCGGATTTGCGCCTTTGCAAGACTTGCGGGCGCCGGTGGTTTCCGGCAGGCCGGGTGGAAAGGGGCGCCGGGACGGGCATGCCCCGGCGCCCGCTTGCCGCATCGGGCGCTACAGCAAGATGCCGTAAAGCTCCTCGATGCGTTGCCAGTGTTCGCTTTGCGGGTTCTTCAGGTCCGGATCGAGGACCTTGAAGACCTTGGCCAGGGAGACCGTCATGCCACCGGCCAGATCGGGCAGCATCTCTTCCACATCGGCGCCGATGGCCAGATCGAGCGGCGGCAGCTTGGCCTGGTGGGCGAGAATGTCCTTGACCGAAAGCTCCTCGTCCATCTGGCGGAAGGCGTGGATGTTCTCCTGCAAACCCTTGGTGAGGGGCACGTCGGCTTCGGTGATGACGTCGCGGCCGTTCATCCTGGCGGCGCGCTGGGCCATGAGCAGCAGATCGTGCAGCTTTTCGTTGATGAAATCATCCAGCCGCTTGATGTCGGACTTGTCGATGTCCAGGGATGCGGCGAGACGGAAGAGTTTCTCGAATTGGCGGATACCCATTACCATTGTCTTTTCTCCCTTGAGTTCAAGCGCTCTGCGCCTTGCGGGCGGCGAGGGCGGCCATGACCAGCAGCCAGCCGTGCATGATCAGTTCGATGGAGACCATCAGGCCGATGAGCCACAGGGCCGAGGCCGGCAAGGTGACCATGACCCAGGCGGAGAAGCCGATGTTCACCAGGCCGAAGAGGGCCAGCCACAGCCAGTTCCAGCCGTGCTTGCGGTTCCGCCATGCCTGAACGAGGCGCACCGCGCCGATGGCGGCGAAGAGGGCGGCGATCATGATGGTCAGGGCATAGGTGGCGGCCAGCGGATCGATGAAGATCAGCACCGAGGTGAGAATGTAGAGGATGCCGATGAGGATGTTGGACAGCCGCTGCGTCCAGGTCCTGTCGGTATCGGTGAAGCTCTGGACGAGCTGGAGGATGCCGCCAGCACCCATCAAGCCGCCGAACATGTAGACGGTGGCCAGGGTGGTCAGTCCGGCGAGATAAAAGGCGATGGAGCCAAAGAGCAAGGTCACGATGCCCTGCGCCAGAATCCAGCCCCAGGAGAGGGGCAGTTCATGTTCCTTGCCCGTGTCGCGGGCGGTGGTCGTCGTCATTGTTTCGTTTCCCTTCATGGACTTCAGGGCGCAAAAGTTCCCCTCCTTCAGGAGCGCGGTTCCAGGGCGCCTGAAGTGCAGCGTTTCAATGTGATGTCGAAGTCTTGTGCAAAAGCGTGGCGGGGAATATTCTCCGCCGCTTTTTCCTCATGTGTAAGGTGGCCGGAGGGCTTTCAAGAGGCAAAGAGGAAAAAATCTGATATCACAACCAGCCGCAAAGCTCCTCGCGGGCTATTGCTTCGAGCATGTCCAGGCCGGCGGGAGAGGCATTGAGACAGGGGACGGTGGCGAAGTTCTCGCCGCCGTTTTCGCGGAAGATCTTTGCCCCGCCCAGGGCGATTTCCTCCAGGGTTTCCAGGCAGTCGGCGGCGAAGGCGGGGGTAATGACGAGCAGGTTTTTCACCCCCTCGCGGGCCAGCTTCGCGATGGTGTCCGCCGTATAGGGCTTGAGCCATTCGGCCCGGCCGAGGCGCGACTGGTAGGTTGTCATGAAGGTTTTTGCGTCCATGCCCAGCCTGGCACGCAGCAGGCGGGAGGTCTCTTCGCAGTGGCGCTGGTAGGGGTCGCCCTTGTCCACGAAGGCCTTGGGCAGGCCGTGATAGGAGGCAAGGATCCGCTCCGGTTTCCAGGGCAGGGACTGCATCTGATCGCGGATGGTTCCAGCCAGCGCCGCGATATGGGCCGGATGGGCAAAATAGGGCGGGACCTGGCGGATGGCGGGCTGATGGCGCATGGATCTCAGCGCATCGCCCACCGCGTCCATGACCGTGCCGGTGGTGGAGGCGGAATATTGCGGATAGAGGGGGAAGATGACGATGCGCTCAAAGCCTTGCTCCATCAGGGCGGGCAGGCGCTGGCCAATGGAAGGGGCGCCATAGCGCATGGCGAAATCCACCCGCAAGGCGCCGCCAAGGCGCTTTTGCAATCCTTCTGCCTGGGCGCGGGTGATGGCCAGCAGGGGCGATTCGTTGCGTTCCCGATCCCAGATCTTTTCATAGGCGGCGGCGGATTTTTTCGGCCTGAAGGGCAGGATGACGCCATTGAGGATGAGCCACCAGATGGGCCGGGGGACTTCCACCACCCTGGGATCGGAGAGAAACTCGCGCAGGTAGCGGCGCACATCGGCCGGATGCGGGCTTTGCGGCGTGCCGAGGTTGATCAGCAGCAGGGCGGTTTTCGGGTCATCTGTCATGGAGGCCGGTTTACACCGCCAAGGGAGCGGTGCACAAGGGCGATGAGAGCCGGGAACGGGCGGTCAGGCTCAGGCCGGGGTGGCCGGCTTGCCGGGGGTGCCGTTGGCCAGCTGGCGCAGGGCGGCGGCATCGAGGATGCGGACCTTGGAGCGGCCTTTCAGGGCGATGAGCTCGCGCCGTTCCAATTCCTTGAGGCCGCGCGAGACGGTCTCCGGTTGCAGGCCCATGTAATCGGCAATGTCGGAGCGGCGCAAGGCCAGATCGACGATCTGGCAATCATCGCCGCCCAGCTGGCGGCGGCGGCATTCGAAGATGAAGGCGGCGAGGCGCTCGGGCGCGGACTTCTTGCCCAGATCGACGGAATGATCGGCGGCGAAATGGATCTGTTCGCGCATGTTGGAGATGGCCACGGCGCGGGCATCGGGGTTGTCGCGCACCAGCTTGTCGTAGGATTCCACGCTCAGCGAGCAGATGCGGGCCGGGGTCAGGGCGACGAGATTGCCCGGGGCGCGCTCGCCATCACGGCGCAGATCGACGATGTCGCCGCGCCAGAAAAGGGCGGCGATGGAGCGCCGCCCGTCCTTGAGAACATGTTGCAGGCCGATGACGCCCTCGACGATGGCGATGATGGGATTGCGATCGACGAGGCGGGCATTGACCGGCTGCTTGCGGTCCACATTGGTGGGGGTGGAATGGCTGGACAGCTCGATCAGCTCGCCGGTGGAAAGCTGGGCGCAGATGAGGGCATCATCGGTGCGCAGGGCGCAATTGCGGCATTTGTCGGCGATGGCCAGGGCCATGTTGTCCATTGTCTTCCCCCTCTGTGGCTGTCTTGCCCTTTCCGGATGCTCCGGATGGGGAGAATCTAGCCAAAATGCCGCAGTCTGCATTGATCAAAATCAATTTGCGGCCGCGGCCGGGGGGTGTCCGGGGGATGAAAAGGGCGGTGGAAAGGGCCCATGGGCTGGTCTATATATGCTGAAAATGCGAAGTGTCATGACAAGACGGGGAGTTCACGCTGGTGGCATATGACGACAGGCGCGCGCTGGCGCGCAAGGTTTTGCAGGTGCTGGAGCTGACGCATCTGGCCGATGGCTGCAAGGAGGAGGATGTGCGCGCGCTATGCGCCAGGGCGCGCACCCCGCACGGGGACGTGGCGGCGGTCTGCGTGCCGTCGAAATTCGCCTGGCTGGCGCGCGAGGAGCTGAAGGGCTCGAAGGTGGCCGTGTGCACGGTTGCCAACTGGCCGCGCGGGCGCTCGAAGGTGGATTATGTCTCGGCGGAGGCGGAAATCGCCTTTTTCGAGGGGGCCGACGAGGTCAATATCGTGGTGCCCTGGCGCTCCTTGTGCTCTGGCGATGCGCGCACGCCGCAGAACCTGATCGAGGAAAGCGCCCACAAGGCCGGCAGGCGGCAGTTCATCAAGGCGACCTTGGAGACCGGCGAGCTGGATGAGGAGTTCCTGGTGCGCGAGGCGTCGAAGATGTGCATGGACTGCGGGGCGGAGTTCCTGGAGACGGGAACGGGCAAGACCGAGCACAAGCCGACGCTGGAGCAGGCGCGCATGATGCTGGAGGAAATCCGCGATCACCGGCGCGGCGCGGGGTTCAAGGCCGGGGATGTGCGCACCCTGGAGGATGCGCGCGCCTACCTGGAGCTGGCCGAGGAGATCATGGGCGCCGATTGGGTCGATGCCGACAACTTCCGCCTCGGCGGAAACGGCCTGCTGGAAGAGGTGCTGGAAGAGCTGGCGCACGAGGCGGCATGAAAGCGCTGGCCGCCGGCCTTACTCTTTCCTTCCGGGATCAGGGTGCGGCGCGAGAAAGACGGCGGACCTTGATGGAAGCAGTCTTGTCCGCCAGTCGCGCCAGATCGTATTGGGCCTGCTGGACGAGCCAGCTTTCGGCGCTGCCGCCAAAGGCTTTCGAGAGGCGGATGGCCATTTCCGGCGAGATGCCGCAACGGCCATTGAGCAGTGTGGAAAGGGTTTTGCGCGAAACGCCCAGGGCGCGGGCCGCATCGGTCACGGTCAGATTCAGGGGCTCGATGCACAAGGCGCGGATAACCTCTCCAGGATGGGCGGGATTTTTCATGGCCATGGCCGTATTCCTCAATGATAATCGATCAGGTCCACATCACGGGGCTCGCCATTGGCGAATCGGAAAATGATGCGCCAGTTTCCGGACACTTCGACAGACCAAAATCCCTTCAGGCCACCCTTGAGGGGATGCAGGCGCAAACCGGGCAAGTCCATGTCTTCCGGCGTGCTGCTGGCGTCGAGCCGGGTGAGGATGAGCGTGATGCGCCGCACATGATGAGGATCAAGCCGTCTCGCCTGTCCCTTTTCATAGAGAGAGCGCAGCCCCTTGTGGCGAAAGGACCGGATCATGGCGGATGCTGTTGTAACCTGATACGTTTCAGGTGTCAAGGCGGTGGTCATATAAGCAGCGGCAAGGAGGCCTGCCAAAATCTGGCGGAAACTTACACACTATGGCCAATCTCGCCGTCAGCAGCGTTTCCGGGTCTTTGCCCCAGGACAGTCAATGGAGATGCCCAGGTGTCCATCTACATCCGCTTCAGCCAGCGCTCGAGCAGGGCCTGGCTGGCGGCGGAGGGG
>JALSNA010000043.1 GCA_026987255.1 Hyphomicrobiales bacterium
CCGGTTTGGCACGGCGCTTGTAATGGACTCCGCCAGACTTTCGCGGGAGCAGCCCGCGGGAGGGGACAACAGGAGACGTTACATGAAATACATCATTGCAGTCATCAAGCCGCACCGGCTGGAGCATGTGCGCGAGGCGCTGGCCAGCCTCGGCATCGAGGGCATGACCGTGTCCGAGGTCAAGGGCCACGGCCGCCAGAAGGGCCACACGGAAGTCTACCGCGGCGCCGAATATGTCGTGAACTTCCTGCCCAAGGTGAAGATCGAGATCGCCACCACCGAGGACATGCTGGACAAGGCCCTGGAGGCCATCCAGGAGGCGGCCAAGACCGGCCAGATCGGCGATGGCAAGATTTTCGTCCTGCCGATCGAAAAGACCATCCGCGTGCGCACCGGCGAGACCGACCGCGACGCGCTGTAAGGAACACCGCGCCTGATCCCGCCTCGGGAGCGGGCGTGGCCTGAAACGAGGGAACAAGACATGATGTCCATGAAGAAACTCAAGATATTCGCCGGGGCGCTGGCCGCCTCCGGTCTTCTGATGGCCGGGCCGGCCCTGGCCGAGGAGGCCAAGCTGGACACCGGCAACACCGCCTGGATGCTCACCTCCACCGCCCTGGTGCTGATGATGACCATTCCGGGCCTGGCGCTGTTCTATGGCGGCATGGTGCGCAAGAAGAACGTCCTGGCCACCATGGCGCAAAGCTTCGCCATCACCGCCCTGATGACCGTGCTGTGGATGATCGCGGGCTATTCCATCGCCTTCTCCGATGGCGGTTCGCTCAATTCCTTCTGGGGCGGGCTGTCCAATGCCTTCCTGGTGGACATGACCAAGGACAAGATCAACGGCTCCATTCCCGATTCGGTCTTCATGACCTTCCAGATGACCTTCGCCATCATCACCCCGGCGCTGATCACCGGCGCTTTCGCCGAGCGCATGAAGTTCTCCTCCATGCTGGTCTTCATGGGCCTGTGGATGCTCATCGTCTATGCCCCCATCACCCATTGGGTGTGGGGCGGCGGCTTCCTGGGTGATGCGGGCGTGCTGGACTTTGCCGGCGGCACCGTGGTGCACATCAACGCCGGCGTGGCCGGCCTGGTCAGCGCCTACGTGCTGGGCAAGCGCATCGGCTTTGGCCAGGAGAACATGGCGCCGCACAACCTGGTGCTGTCGATCATCGGCGCCTCGCTGCTGTGGGTCGGCTGGTTCGGTTTCAACGCCGGTTCCGCCGTTGCCGCCGACACCTCCGCCGGCATGGCCATGGCGGTGACCCAGATCGCCACTGCCGCCGCCGCCCTCTCCTGGATGATCGTCGAGTGGATGCTGCGCGGCAAGCCCTCCGTGCTGGGCCTGATCTCCGGCGCGGTGGCCGGCCTGGTGGCCATCACCCCGGCGTCCGGTTTCGTCGATCCCACCGGGGCGCTGATCCTCGGTCTCATCGCCGGTGCGGTGTGCTTCTGGGGCGCCACCGGCCTGAAGCACATGCTGGGCTATGACGACAGCCTGGACGCCTTCGGCGTGCATGGCGTGGGTGGTATCGTCGGCGCCCTGCTGACCGGCGTCTTCGCCCGCAAGGCCATTGGCGGCACGCCGGGCCTCATCGAGGGCAACGCCGCCCAGGTCTGGGTGCAGTTCGAGGGCATCATCGCCACCATCGTCTATTGCGCCATAGCCACCTTCATCATCCTCAAGGTCATCGACATGATCATGGGGCTGCGGGTGAGCAAGGAGCAGGAGATCGAGGGCCTGGACTTCACCCTCCACGGCGAGACCGTCCACGACTGATCCGGAGAGAAGCAGACCCCACGCGAACACGAGCAAGCGCCCTTCACCGGGCGCTTGCTTTTTTGTCTGCCGGCGGATATTGCCCGGCTGAAAACCCGCCACGCAACCTTGCAGGCTTGACGCCCATCGGCGGGCATGCCATCTGGCAGGGCATGACTGAGCAGGCACACATCCGCAATTTTTCCATCATCGCCCACATCGACCACGGCAAGTCCACCCTCGCCGACCGGCTGATCCAGACCTGCGGCGGGCTCACCGAGCGCGAAATGTCCGAGCAGGTGCTCGACAACATGGATCTGGAGCGCGAAAGGGGCATCACCATCAAGGCCCAGACGGTGCGCCTGTCCTACAGGGCCAAGGATGGCCGGACCTACCAGCTCAACCTCATCGACACCCCCGGCCATGTGGATTTCGGCTACGAGGTCTCCCGCTCCCTGGCCGCCGTGGAAGGCTCGCTGCTGGTGGTGGATGCCTCGCAGGGGGTGGAGGCCCAGACCCTGGCCAATGTCTATCAGGCCATCGACAACGATCACGAGATCATCACCGTGCTCAACAAGGTGGATCTGCCGGCCGCCGAGCCGGAGCGCATCCGCCAGCAGGTGGAGGATGTCATCGGCCTGGACGCCACCGATGCGCTGGAGGTCTCCGCCAAGACCGGCCAGGGCATCAAGGAGGTTCTGGAGGCCATCGTCACCCGCCTGCCGGCGCCGCAAGGCGATGCCGATGCGCCGCTGAAGGCCCTTCTGGTGGATTCGTGGTACGATCCCTATCTCGGCGTGGTGGTGCTGGTGCGCGTCTTCGACGGCTCCCTGAAAAAGGGACAGAAGATCAAGCTCATGTCCACCGGCGCCGCCTACCAGGTGGACCGGGTCGGTGTCTTCACCCCCAAGCAGGAGATGGTCAAGGCTCTTGGGCCGGGCGAAATCGGCTTTTTCACCGCCGCCATCAAGGAGGTGGCCGATACCCGCGTGGGCGACACGGTAACGGATGAGAAAAATCCCGTCGCCTCCCCCCTGCCGGGCTTCAAGCCGGCCCAGCCGGTGGTCTTTGCCGGGTTCTTTCCCGTCGATTCGGCCCTCTTCGAGGATTTGCGCGAGGCCATGGCCAAGCTCAGGCTGAACGACGCCAGCTTCGAATTCGAGATGGAAACCTCCGCCGCCCTGGGCTTCGGCTTCCGTTGCGGCTTTCTGGGCCTTCTGCATCTGGAGATCGTGCGCGAACGCATCGAGCGCGAGTTCAACATCGACGTCATCACCACCGCCCCGTCGGTGATCTACAAGGTGTTCCGCACCGATGGCGAGGTGCTCGAATTGCACAATCCCGCCGACATGCCCGATCCGGTGCACATCGATCACATCGAGGAGCCGTGGATCGAGGCCACCATCCTGGTGCCCGACGAATATCTCGGCGCGGTGCTCAAACTGTGCGAGGACAGGCGCGGCCGGCAAAAGGATCTGACCTATGCCGGAACCCGCGCCATGGTGGTCTATGAACTGCCGCTCAACGAGGTGGTCTTCGACTTCTACGACCGGCTGAAATCGGTCACCCGCGGCTATGCCAGCTTCGACTACCACATGGTGGGTTACGAGACCGGCGATCTGGTCAAGATGCAGATCCTGGTCAATGGCGAGCCGGTGGATGCGCTCTCCGTCATCGTCCACCGCGAGCGCGCCCAGAGCCGTGGCCGGGCCATGTGCGAAAAGCTCAAGGAGCTGATCCCCCGCCACCTGTTCAAGATCCCCGTGCAGGCGGCCATCGGCGGCAAGGTCATCGCGCGGGAGACCATCTCGGCCATGCGCAAGGACGTCACCGCCAAGTGCTATGGCGGCGACATCACCCGCAAGCGCAAATTGCTGGAAAAGCAGAAGGCCGGCAAGAAGAAGATGCGCCAGTTCGGCAAGGTCAATATCCCCCAGGATGCCTTCATCAAGGCCCTGAAGATGGATGACAACTGAACCTTGAGGCTCCATGGCGGCGCGGCTTCATCCCGCCGCATTGCGCAGGCGGCGGTTTCATGCCACTACACGGGGCAGGCTTGCTATCTGTGCACAAGGGAGCCGTTCGATGGTCAAGCGCCATTTCACCCCCGCCGACCTGCTGGACAACAACCGCCGCTGGGCGCAGGGCAAGCGAGAGGCGGATGCGGATTATTTCAACCGCTTAGCGCATGTGCAAAAGCCCGATTACCTGTGGATCGGCTGTTCCGATTCGCGCGTTCCGGCCAACAAGATCGTCGGCCTGAAGCCGGGCGAAATCTTCGTGCACCGCAACATCGCCAATGTCGTGCCCCATTCCGATCTCAATGTCCTGTCGGTCATCCAGTATGCGGTGGAGGTGCTCAAGGTGACCCACATCCTGGTGGTCGGCCACTATCACTGCGGCGGCATAAAGGCGGCCCTGAAGGGCAGCGATTATGGCGAGATCGACAATTGGCTGGCCCATATCAAGGATGTCTGGCGGGAGAATTACGAGACCATCATGGCCCTGCCGGAGGATCAACGCGCTGACAGGCTCACCGAGCTGAACGTGGCCGCCCAGGTGCACAACGTGGCGCGCACCTCCATGGTCCAGAAGGCCTGGGCCGAGGGGCGCGAACTGACCGTGCATGGCTGGGTCTATTCGCTGCGCAACGGGCTGCTTCACGATCTTGGCGTGGGCATTTCCTCCTGCGCGGATCTGCACGCCGCTTTCCACATCGGCGGCTCATGTGATGAGTCCCGCCATTGACCCGCACCTTGCGCGGCAGGAACAGGAGACGGATTGATGGATTGGGACAGGTTGCGCATCTTTCATGCCGTGGCCCGCGCCGGCAGCCTCACCAGGGCGAGCGAGAAGCTGGGCCTGTCGCAATCGGCCCTGTCGCGCCAGATCGCCAATCTGGAGCACGATCTGCAAACGCCGCTGTTTCACCGCCATGCGCGCGGCCTGGTGCTGACCGAAGCGGGCGAGCTGCTCTTTCAGGCCGCCCATGACATGAACCACCGCCTGGAGGCCACCCGCACCCGTCTGATGGATGCCCGCCACAAGCCATCGGGGCCCTTGCGGGTCACCGCGCCTGTGGGCCTTGGCGCCATCTGGCTGACCCCCCGGCTGAAGGAGTTCAGCGAGCTCTACCCGGACATCCAGCTCAACATATTGCTGTTCGACGAGGAGCTCGATCTGTCGGGCCGCGAGGCCGACATCGCCATCCGCCTGCGTCAGCCGGTGCAGCCCGATCTCATCCAGCGCAAGCTGTTCTTGGTGCATCAGCACATCTATGCCGCGCCCTCCTACATCAAGGCGCATGGCTTTCCCCGCCGCCTGGAGGACCTGGACGAGCACAAGATCATCTCCTTTGGCCCCGCCCCCACCTATCTGGAGAATGTCAACTGGCTGGTGCGGGTGGGCCGCCCGGCCAGCCATCCGCGCAAGCCGGTGCTGACGGTCAACAATGTCTATGGCATGCGCCGCGCGGTGGAGACGGGCATGGGCATCGCCTCGCTGCCCAGCTATATCGTCGCCCCCGACAGCCCGCTGGTGCAGGTGGACATCAAGGGGCTTCAGATGCCCGTCTTCGAGACCTATTTCGTCTATCCCATGGAGCTGAAGGCCTCCAAGCGCATCCGCGTCTTTCGCGATTTCATCGTCGCCGAGGCGCGCGGCTGGAAGTTCTGA
>JALSNA010000044.1 GCA_026987255.1 Hyphomicrobiales bacterium
TGTCCGCCCAGCGGGCATTGCGCTGCTCGCGCCCGGAGCCGAGAACGACAATCTCGGTCTTGCGCTGCGGCCCGCCGGTGGCGCGGCGGGAAATGTCGAGCGGGAAACGGACGTCGTGGAAAGAGGATGAGTTGGGCATTGTTTATCGCTCACGGCAGATTTTTTGCCCGCTGGGCAAAAAATGCCTCCGCGGGGGCGGCGCAGGAGCGCCGGGCCGCGGTCGCGGCCTTGCCCGCTGGCTTCAGGGGGAGCAGACGGGCCCTTCGCTGGAGGCTGGGGTTGATAAGTTACGGATGGGATGGAGTTGAATGTTTATCGCTCACGGCAGATTTTTTGCCCGCTGGGCAAAAAATGCCTCCAGAGTTTTTGCTGCGTGCAGCCTGAAGTGGGCTGCACTCGGGGCGGCGCAGGAGCGCCGGGCCGCTTATCAGGCCTTGCCCGCTGGCTTGAGGGGAGCAGACGGGCCCTTCGCTGGAGGCTGGGGTTACGGATGGGGTGGAGTCGGGTATCCTCGCAGTTGTCTTTGCGGGAAGGGGTTTTCAACCCCTTTCCGAACGTTTCCACCCGCATCAGCAAAACACCAAGGCCTGAAACGTTCCGGCAGGGTTGAAGAGGGGGCGGTGTAAGCGCATCAGCAACAGGCCCGGGCTCTTTGGAACGGTTCCTGGATACCAATGCGCGGTTGTGGGACTTCCTTACAGATTCCTTTGGCCTTCGGCGACGGCGCGGGCCAGGGTGGCGGCTATCTGGGTGGAGGAATGGCGGAAGGAGTTGGCATCGGGGGTGGTGATGTTCATGGTTACCTGCACCGGAGCGGCGGCCTGGGCGGCGCGCACGCCGAGGCGGCCATCGGCGCCGCGCGCCAGCGGCATGACGGCCTCCGGGCCGGCCTCGCCCATCAGGCCCAGACCGCCGCGCATGGGAAAGGCCACGGGAGCGCCAATGACGCCGCCCCTGGCGAAGGCGCGCACCCGTCCGGCGGAAAAGGCGTTGCCCCGCGCCGAGCCCAGGATGGAGCCCAAAGCACCGGCAAGACCGGAAAAGAGCGGGCGCATGGCGGCGGAAAGGGTCATGCGGGCCATGGTCATGGCGAGATTGCGCAGCACCGAGGAGAACTTGCGCCCGCCCAGGATGGCGCTTGCGAAAGTGCCCGACATGGTGCGGGCGAAGGATTTCGACAGCGCCTCGATGCGCGCCATGTCGCGCTCCAGGGAGGCGGTTTCCAGGCGCACGGGAATGGTGATGTCCTCGAATTTTCCGCTGTTGTAGTCAGCCATGGGCATTGTGCTTTCCTTGGGCATCGGGAAACAGGCTCATGAGTTCGCGCAGGCCCTTTCGGGTCATGGGGCGGGCCTTTTCCGGCGTCAGGGCATCGAAGACGGCGGCGATCTCGCGCGGCGTCATGGCCCAGACATCGGTGGCGGGCAGGCCGAGCAGGGCCATGACCTGACCGGCCAGGCGCTCAAGCGGCAGCGGCATCGTCCGGCCCCTCCTGCGCGGCGGGGAAGGTGGCGGCGAGAAGGCGCGCCACGATGGCGGCATAGCCCGGCACGCCATCGGCGCTGGCCATGGCGGCGACCTGCTCATTGCTGACCTCGTGGCCGGCGCCGCGCATTCCGGCTGCGAGGACGGCGATGATGTCGCGCGCGCTCAACCGGCCCTTCTCGAAGCGTTCGGCCAGGGCCAGCAGATCGGGAACATCGAGGGCGGCCTCCAGCTCGGCCAGCGCGCCCAGGGTCAGGCACAGCCGCCAGGAGCGGCCGCCCAGTTGCGCGGCGATCTCGCCGCGGCGGGGATTGTGATGCATGGGAATGTCCTTGTGGTTCGATTGCCGATCACCCTGCCGCGGTCACAGGGCGGCGAAGGTAAGTTCTCCGGCCGATTCCAGGGTGAGCTCGAAGGTCAGTTCGCCGTCGTGCTCGCCGGCGTATTCCAGGGCGGTGAGCTGGAAGGGGCCGGTGAGGGAGCCGAAATCGGGGATGATGACCTGCCAATCGCGGATTTCGCCATCGAAGAAGAGCTGGCGGGCCAGGGCGTCGGAGGCCTCGTCGCGGAAGATGCCGGAACCGGAGATGGCGGCATGGCGCACCCCGGCTCCGGCCAGCAGCTCGCGCCAGCGGCCGGGCGAGGCCTGATCGGTGGCGTCCACCTGGGCGGCGGAGAAGGCCAGACGATGGGAGCGCATTCCGGCGGCGGTGACGAAGCCGCCTGCGCCATCGCCGATTTTCAGCAGCAGATCCTTGCCTTTCTGGGCGGACATGAAAAACTCCTCATTGCAGCGGGTGGGTGGTGGCGCGCAGGCGCAAAATGCCGTGGAAGAGACGGCCATCGGCGGCGCGCAGGGCGGTCCAGAAGACGCAACGCAGGTTGACCAGGTGATGATCCGTCAAGGGCAGCGGGGCGTCATCGAGCAGCTCGTCGAGACGGGCGATGATCTCGTAGGCCTGCTTGCGTCCGCCGTGCTCGGAATAGACATGCAAGGTCAGGCGGTGCTCGTGGCCGGTCTCGGTGAAGGTGTTCCAGGCGCGGGTTTCGGGATCGCCGAAAACCACATAGGGCGGCGCCGTGCGGCGCGGCGGGCGGCCAAAAACCTTCTGGCCTCCGAGCATGGTGGTCAGGGCGGCGTCATCGCGCAGCCGCGCCAGCATGGCCTCCTGCAAGGCCAGGGCGGGATTCATCGGCATGGGGACAGTCCTTCGTCGGGTTACAGGGGCAGCTCTTCGCACAGGCAGATCAGGCGGGCGCGGCGGCCATCGGGATCGAAGACGGCAATGATGTTCCAGACCCGGTCCCCCGCCACAAAGCGCATCTGCGGCCACAGGCCGGGGCGGTAGCGGATGGTGATCTCGCTGCGCAGGCGGGTGGCGGGCTGGGCGGCCCACAGGCCCTCAGGGCCGCCGCGCAGGGGGGAGATGGCGGCCCACAGGGTGGCCACGTCCTGCCAGGTTATGCTCACGCCCCCTGCCCCGTCATCGGTCTCGGCGGGAGCCTGCAGAGTGAGGCGGTGGCGAAGGGCGGCGATGGGGCGGGTCACAGGCGCACCTCCCGGTGGCTTTCGATGATGCGGCGGGCCTCGGCGGGAAGACCGGCGCGGATGGTCTCGTCGTGGCCCTCGCGGTGTTCGAACCAGTGGGCAACGATGATCATGATGGCCTGCCGCAAGGGGGCGGGCACATCGGCCGGGGCATCGCCATGACCGGCGCGCAGGCGCACCTCGATGACGTTCATGCGCCGCGCCGGGACGGGAAAGCCGGAGAGCGCGCGGATGCGGGCCGGGCGGGAGGCAAGATCGGTCTCGTAACTTTCCGCCGTGGCCGTTTGCAGCCCCGCAGCGGTGAGGATGCGGATTTCCTCAACCGCCTGAATGGGGTGAAGGGGGATGGAGAGAATGCCGCTTCGCGGCCAGCAGTCGCGATAGAAGCTCCAGTGCTGGGTGATCAGGGCCTGGCCGGTCTCGAACTCCACGCGGCGGGTGGCGGCCTCGATCATGGAGGCGATGAGGGCGTCTTCCTGCGCGCCATCGACGCGCAGGTGGGCCCTGGCCTGTTCCACGGTGACGGGAGAGACGGCCGGGGGCGTTGTCAGGACAAGAGGCATGGGCGTTCCGTGCGGGTTTGGCGCTTTTTGCGCATCTTGGAAAAAAGTGGCCCGGCGCACGGGAGGGATGCGCCGGGCCGGGCGGGCCATGCGGGGGACGGGGCAGGCCCTGCAAGGGTCAGGCGGCGAACTTGAGCAGCTTGATGGCGTCGAAGTCCTGCACGCCGCCGCCGACGCGGCGGGTGGTGTAGAAGAGCACGTAGGGCTTGGCGGAATAGGGATCGCGCAGGACGCGCACGCCGGTGCGGTCCACCACCAGATAGCCGCGGCGGAAATCGCCGAAGGCGATGGCGTGGGCGCCAGTGGCCATGTCCGGCATCTGCTCCACCTCGGTGACGGAAAAGCCCATGAGGGTGGGCCGCGCCTGGGCGGAGGCGGCGGGCTGCCAGATGTAGTTGCCCTCGGCATCCTTGAGCTTGCGGATTTCGGCCTGGGTGCGGCGGTTCATCATCCAGGTGGCGTTCTGCCGGTAGCCGGATTTCAGGGCATAGACCAGATCCACCAGCGGATCGGAGGCATTGGTGGCGGGCAGCGCGCCGTCGGCGCCGGTCTTGATCCAGCCCAGGGAGCCCCAGCTCCAGGAGGCCTCGTCGACGGTGGGCACGCCGAGCAGACCCCGCGGGCGGGTCGCGCCATCGCCATTGATGAAGGCATCCGTCTCCTGTGCGGCGAAGGCGTCGATGATCTCGCCGGCCAGCCACTGGCCGATGTCCACCGCCGCATCATCGAGCAGCGTCTGGGTGGCGGCGGGCATGGCATAGAGCTCCATGGCCGGGAAGGTCAGCTCGGCCAGGGCGGGCGTATCGGTCTGGGGGCGCGCGGCGGTCTCGGAGACCCAGCCGGAGGCGGGCCGGGAGGTGGCGAAGGGCTTGCGGTAGGTTCCGGCGGAAATGCGCCGCACGGAGGCCACGGCGCGCACCGGCGAGGCCTCGGACAGCATGCGGGTGACGGTGCTTTCCAGCTCGTCATGGGCCAGATAGCCGCCATCGGGGCCGGAGCCGGAGGAGAGGGCCTTTTCCTCGATGCGCAAAAGCTGCGCGGCATCGCCACGGCGCATGTAGGTCTCGAAGGCGGCCTTGTGCTCGCCGGCCTGGGCGGAGGCGGCCTCGGGCGGATGCGCCAGGGCCGGGCGGGCGGCCTTCAGGGCCAGCTCGTCGAGGCGTTTCTGCTGGGCATCCAGGGCATCGGAAATGCGCGCCAGCTTCTCTTCGGTGACAGGATCGCTGGCGCGGCTTTCCAGCTCCGCCAGGCGGGCGTCATTGGCGGCGCGGAACTCCTCGAAGGCGTTCATCAGCTCGGCATGCAGGGCGGCCGGATCGCCGCTGGCGGCGACCTTGGTTTCGAGATCGGAAGGGGCGTTGGTCATGGGATGGATGACTCCTTGTGGCTGGATGTGGACAGGATCAAAGAGAGGCCGCCTTGACATGGCGGACGCGGGCGCCGGGGAGCATGGGAAAGGTGACGAGGGAGATTTCCCACAGGTCCACGGCATGGATCAGGCGCGCCTTGCGCAAAGGATCGCGGGAGGCGCGCAGGGTGCGAAAGCCGATGGAGAGGCCATCGAGAGCCCCGGCGCGCAACAGGGCGGCCACCTCGCGCCCGGCGGCGGAGGTCATGGCCAGGCGGCCATGGGCGTAAAGACCGCGCGCATCCTCGCGCAGGGCCAGCCAGACGCCGATGGGGCGGGCCGGGTCGTGCTGGTAGAGCATGCGCACGCCGCGCGCCGCGCGCCTTCGCAAGGTGGCGGCGAAGGCGCCGGGCTGGATGATGTCGCCGCCGCCGTCGCGGACATGGAACAGGGAGGCATAGCCGGAAAACTCGCC
>JALSNA010000045.1 GCA_026987255.1 Hyphomicrobiales bacterium
CGCCACCGTGGCGCTGTCCATCGCCGGGATGGTCCTGGCAGGATTGCCCGGCGCGGTCATGGGCGCGGCCGCCGCGGCCATCATTGCCGCCATCGCCAGTTTCGCGCTTGCCGCCCGCCAGCCGCATTTCGCCTTTCCCTGGGGCCATGCCGCCCGCGCCATCTTCGCCAGCGGCCTGATGCTCGCCGCCCTGGTTCTCTTCGGCCCGGCGGCGCATATCACCACCCTGGTTTTCAAGATCCTTCTGGGGGCCGCCATCCATGCCCTGGGTCTGGCCGCCCTCTACCCGCGCGAGCTTGCCGCGGCCCTCACCTCCTTGCGCACCCGCCTGGCGTGAGGATTAGGGTCTGGACTCAATAAAAACGTGGCGCCAGTCTGGCGGCCAGCAACAGGAGATCGGGAAAAAATGTGCAATAACAAACACCAATAGATTTCTCCTGCCGCTGGCCGCCATCCCCTTCGGGCGACAAATGCACTGCATCTCAGCGGTCTTGTCTTGCCCGCCAATAGCACCACTATTGGCGGGCAAGACAAGACCGCTGATATTTTGCGCATTTGCCGCTGGCATCCACGCCTTTATTGAGACCAGACCCTGATCGGGGGCAACGGGAAACGCCAATGGCGATCTTTCACCATTGGCGCTGCTTCGATGATCACGAGCTTGCTTGAAAACACCCTCACCCGGAGGATGACTCAGCGGCGCGGTTTGACCAGCCCGCGGTTGATGAGGGTCTCGGCGATCTGCACCGTGTTGAGCGCCGCCCCCTTGCGCAGGTTGTCCGAGACCACCCACAGATCGAGACCGGAATCGAGGGTGGAATCGGTGCGGATGCGCGACACGAAGGTGGCGAAATCCCCGGCCGCCTCCACCGGCGTGACGTAGCCGCCGTCCTCGCGCTTGTCCACCACCAGCACGCCGGGGGCCTCGCGCAGGATGTCGCGCGCCTCGTTCTCGTCCACCTCGCGCTCGAACTCGATGTTGACCGCCTCGCCATGGCTGACGAAGACCGGCACGCGCACCGCCGTGGCCGTCACCTTGATCTTGGGATCGAGGATCTTCTTGGTCTCGGCGTTGAGCTTCCATTCCTCCTTGGTATAGCCGTCATCGAGAAAGACATCGATATGCGGAATGACATTGAAGGCGATCTGCTTGGTGAACTTTTGCGGCGGCTTCATGTCGTTCATGAAGATGGACTTGGTCTGGTCCCAGAGCTCGTCCATGGCCTCCTTGCCGGCGCCGGAGACCGACTGGTAGGTGGAGACCACGATGCGCTTGATGCCATAGCGGTCATGCAGCGGCTTGAGCACCACCACCAGCTGGGCGGTGGAGCAATTGGGGTTGGCGATGATGTTGCGCCGCGCCTCGTCCCTGATCCACTCTTCGAGCACCGCCGCGTTGACCTCCGGCACCACCAGCGGCACCGCCGGGTCATAGCGCCAGCACGAGGAGTTGTCGATGACGATGGCCCCGCTTTCGCCGATCTTCGGCGCCCATTCTTTCGATACCGAAGAGCCCGCCGACATGAGGCAGAAATCCACCTTGGAGAAATCGAACTGCTCCAGATCCCTGCACTTGAGAACCCTGTCTCCATAAGAGACCTCCACCCCCAGCGAGCGGCGCGAGGCGATGGCGAAAACCTCCTCCGCCGGGAACTTGCGCTCATCGAGAATGTTGAGCATTTCGCGCCCGACATTGCCCGTCGCGCCGACGACTGCGACCTTGTAACCCATGATTGATCTCCTGAAAGATTTTTCCCCTGCCGCTCCCGGACGGAAATGTTCCGCCGCCTTTCGGCCGATTGGTGACGATCCGGCCCCTCCCCGGCGGGAGAGGCCCGGGGAAAGGTCAGGCCGTTTTGGCCGTTTTGGTGGTAGTGGGCGTGGGAACCGCAAGCGCGCGCGCCGCCGGGAGGGCCTCCCGGCGGGTGCGAACATCGTGTGCAATGGCTGCGCGCATGGAAAAAACCATCCAGATTGCGGTTCAGGACTTGCGCGCTTCATAGCCCGGGCCAGGGGCCTACGTCAATGAAAAGCCGGGAAAAAGGGCAGGTTTTGCTTGCCCTTGTGGCCATTTTGCCGCACCTTGACGGGCAAGAAACATCAACCGGGGCACCTCCGGCCCGTCCTGGGCCCGGATCATGAGCAATCACATGTTCGATTGGCTTTTCACCATCGAAGGATGGATCAGTCTGCTGACCCTCGTCCTGCTGGAGATCGTGCTGGGGATCGACAATCTGGTCTTTCTGGCCATCGCGGCGCGCAAGCTGCCTGCCGCCCAAAGGCCGAAGGCCCAGCGCCTCGGCCTGGCCGGGGCCCTGATATTGCGCATCGCCCTGCTGTCGGCCCTGGTGTGGCTGACGCGGCTGACCATGCCCATCTTCACGCTGCATGGCTTTGCCTTTTCCTGGCGCGATCTGATCTTGCTCTCGGGCGGGCTCTACCTGCTGTGGAAGGGCACCATGGAGATCCATGAAGAGGCCGAGGGCGGCGCTCTGGAGGGGCCGCAGGCGGCCTCCACCAGGAGCTTTCTCGGCGTCGTTTTCACCATCATGGTGCTCGATCTGGTCTTTGCCCTGGATTCCATCGTCACCGCGGTGGCCATGACGCAATTCCTGCCGGTGATGATCCTGGCCAATGTCATCGCCATCGGCGTCATGATGCTTTTCGCCAGGCCGGTGAGCGAATTCATCGAGCGCCATATCACCATCAAGCTGCTGGCCCTGGCCTTCATCCTGCTGATCGGTGTCACCCTGGTGGCCGATGGCCTGCATTTTCACATCCCGCGCGGCTACATCTATTTCGCCATACTGTTCTCGCTTTTCGTCGAGGTGATCAACGCCTGGGTGCGCCGCAAGCGGCAAAAGACATGACCATCTCTCCCAGGGCGTAGACCCATAAAGCCGGGTTTGCAAAACCGCGAGTGATTGTCACTGGCGGCGTGGATGCCTATATTCGCCGCAAATGCAAACCGCCAGCGAGGCGCCAGATGAGCGGCAGAACCATAGCTTTTCGCAAGATGAACGGACTGGGCAACGATTTCGTCGTCCTCGATGCGCGCGCGCGCGACTTGCCGATGAACGATTCCATCGCCCGCGCCATCGGCGACAGGCAAGAGGGCATCGGCTGCGATCAGATCATCGTCTTGCGCAAGGCTTTCGATGCGGATGTCTTCATGGAGATCTGGAACAGCGGCGGCTCGCGCGTGGCCGCCTGCGGCAATGCCACCCGCTGCGTGGCCCAGGAGCTCATGGAGGAGACCGGCAAGGCCTCCGTCAGCATCCGCACCGATGCCGGATTGCTCCATGCCTGGCGCAACGATCACGGGCTGATCGAGGCCGACATGGGCGCGCCCAGGTTCGGCTGGCAGGACATTCCGCTGGCCGAGGAGTTTCGCGACACGCGCGGCATAGAGCTGCAGGTCGGCCCCATTGATTCGCCCATCCTGCATACGCCCTCGGTGGTCAACGTGGGCAATCCCCATGCCATTTTCTGGGTCGATGATCTGGAGGTCACCGACCTTGCCCGCACCGGGCCCTTGCTGGAGAATCACCCGATCTTTCCTGAAGGGGCCAATATCTCCCTGTGCAAGGTGGAAGGCCCGGACCATCTGCGCCTGAAGGTCTGGGAGCGCGATGCGGGTCTGACGAAGGCCTGCGGCACGGCGGCCTGTGCGGCGGCCGTCTGCGCGGCGCGCAAGAAGCTCACCGGGCGCAAGGTGCGCGTGAGCCTGCCCGGCGGCGATCTGTTCATCACCTGGCGCGACAGCGACGATCACATCCTCATGGCCGGCCCGGTGGAGCATGAGTTCGACGGCGAGCTGCCCGCCGCCCTCTTCGGGATGGCCTGAGAAGGCCCGGTGGCTTGCATCGGCGGGGGTTTTGCCCTTCAAGAGGCGGCAAGGATCACAACAGCGGAACACCCAGCCCATGCGCGAACCAGAACTGATTACCTTCGGCTGCCGGCTGAACGCCTTCGAATCGCAGGCGATGCGCCGCATGGCGGCGCGCGCCGGGCTTGGCAAAGCGGTCATCGTCAATACCTGCGCGGTCACCGCCGAGGCCCAAAGGCAGGCCCGCCAGGCGATCCGCAAGGCGCGCCGCGCCCATCCTTGCGCGCCGCTCATCGTCACCGGCTGCGCCGCCCAGACGCAGGCCGAAGCCTTCGCTGCCATGGCCGAGACCGACGCGGTGCTGGGCAATGCCGACAAGCTGCGCGATGCGGTCTGGCAAGGCCTCAGGGGGCTGCGCGCCGGGACGCGGGACAAGCCGGTCATCGTTTCCGACATCATGGCCGAGACGGCTCTTGCCCCCCTCGATGCGGTGGGCCATGCGGGGCGCACGCGCGCCTTCGTGCAGGTGCAGACGGGCTGCAATCACCGCTGCACCTTCTGCATCATTCCCTTCGGGCGCGGCAATGCCCGCTCCTTGCCCGCCGAAGACGTGGTGGCGCAGGTGCGCGCGGCCCGCGAGGCGGGGCACCGCGAGGTGGTGCTCACCGGCGTGGATCTGACCAGCTGGGGCGAGGACCTGCCCGGCGGGCGGCGGCTGGGCCATCTGGTGGCGCGCATTCTCGAGGATGTCCCCGCCCTGGAGCGGCTGCGCATCTCCTCCATCGACGTGGCCGAAATCGATGACGAATTTCTCGCCGTGCTGGCGGGGGAAGAGCGCCTCATGCCACATCTGCATCTGTCCTTGCAGGCCGGCGACGACATGATCCTCAAGCGCATGAAGCGCCGCCACAGCCGCACCCAGGCCATCGAGTTTTGCGCCCGCGCCCGCAGCCTGCGCCCCGATGTGGCCTTCGGGGCCGATCTGATCGCCGGGTTTCCCACCGAAACGGAAGAGATGTTCGCCAATTCCCTGCATCTGGTGGAGGAATGCGATCTGGTGTGGCTGCATGTCTTTCCCTTTTCGCCGCGCGCGGGCACGCCAGCAGCGCGCCTTGCACCGGTGCCCGGCGATATTGTCAAGCGCCGCGCTGCGGCCCTGCGGGCAGCCGGAGAACGGCAGCGCGATGCCTTCTTGGAAAGTCTGGTCGGGCACGATGTTTCCATACTTGTGGAAAAATCGGGCATGGGCCGGGCGCCCAACAATGCCCAGGTGCGGGTTGACGAAAGCCGCGCGGCGGGGGAAATAGTAGGCTTGCGCATCACCGGGCATTCCGGCGGGTGGCTGATCGCGGAGGATGCATGAGCGAAGGCGAGACAAGAAAGGGCGGCTTTTTCCGCCGCCTCTTCAGCCGCAAGAAAAAGCCGGTTGAAGAGGCCCCAAAGGCGCAAGCCGCACCACAGGCGGCACGCGAGCCTGAGCCAAAGGCGGCGGCGCAGGCTGAGCCTGAAGCCAGGCTGCAAGCACAAAGTGCGCCGGAGCCCGAAATCGCGCCGCCAGCCCAAAGC
>JALSNA010000046.1 GCA_026987255.1 Hyphomicrobiales bacterium
GCTGCGGCCCTTTCCCCGCAAGGAAGGGGACAAGACTGCGCCCGTCCATGCCCGCAGCCGCCTTGCGTCCGCACCAGTCGAGCAAGGTGGGCGCAAGATCAATGGATTCGGTGATGTCGTTCACCCTTTTTCCGAACTCTTGCGGATGCGCCGGATCGCGGATGATCAAGGGTATGCGCCAGGCGGGCTCGTAAAAATGGAACTTTCCCCAGCTCCAGTGATCGCCCAGCATCTCGCCATGGTCGGAGGTCAGCACGATCAGCGTCTCGTCGTATTCCCCGCTCTGCTTCAGGTGCGAAAAGACCCGCCCCAGGTGCGCATCCACCTCCGCCGCCAGCCCCAGATAGAGCGCGCGCAGCACCTGTGCATCCTCAGCCGAGCGGCCGGACACGGCGGCATCGGCCCCGCGCACATAGGAGCCATTCAATTGATAGGCCCGCGCAAAACGCATGTAGGGATGCACATCCTCTTCCATTTGCGGCGTTTTCAGCCGCACCGGATGGGGCAGGGCGGCAGGATCGAACATGCGGTTGTAGGGCTCTGGCGCCACCAGTGGCGGATGGGGGCGGATATAGTTGAGCATGGCGAACCACCCGCAGCCCTTGCGTTCGCCCATTTCGGCGATGAAGCGGTCCGTCATGAAGGCCGTGTCGCTGTCCTGCGCGCCATAGAAGGGCGGATCGTCCGGGCGCGCCGGGCGCGCCGGATCGGGCGAAACAGGATCGTAGAAATGCGCGTATTCAGGCGTGTCATACCCCTTGGCGCGCAAGCTGGCCCGCCATGGCAAAGAGCCTGTCTCCAGGCGCATTTCCAGCACCTCGGTGAAGCCCTCCAGGGGCATCTCGTAGGAGCGCAACCGCGGATCGGCCGGATGCAGCCCGCGCGGATCGGCCGTGGTGTCGGTATAGCCGAACAGCAAGGGCTCGTATCCCGCCTTGCGCATCTCCAGCGCCAGATTGGGCTTGTCGCGCCCCAGCGGCGTGCCATTGCGCACCGAGCGGTGGTTCATGGCATATTGCCCGCTGAGCATGGAGGCCCGTGAGGGGCCGCACGGATTGACCACCGTGTAATGGTTCGTGAAGCTCACCGCCTCCCGAGCAAAGGCGCGGATATTGGGCATCCTGGCATGGGCCGCCAGCGCCCCGTGCAACAGATCGGCGCGAAACTGGTCCATGACGATCAACAGCACATTGCGCCGGGGCATGAAAAAACCTCCCAAAATGACCGTGGCCGCAAGAAAAGGGCCAGGGAAAAGGTTTCCCCGGCCCTGCATATCATGATTTCAGCTGCTAATCAGCCCGCCGGGGGGCCATAAAAAACACTTGCGCGGCCATCTTCACCCCTGCCAGCCATCCCGATCATGGAACGCCACGGGTGGCTGGCAGGGGGCGTGGATGGTCTTCAGACAGTTGATAAAGATGCCTGCCGCATGGCTCAGCTTTCCACGAAAGAGGCCGGATCGGCATAATCATAGCCCAGATCGTCGGCCACCGCCTTGTATGTCACCTTGCCTTCGCAGACATTGAGCCCGGCCAGCAGGTTGGGATCCTCCGCCAGCGCCTTCTTCCAGCCCTTGTCGGCCAGCGCCAGCATGAAGGGCATGGTGGCATTGTTCAGCGCATAGGTGGATGTGCGCGCCACCGCGCCGGGCATGTTGGCGACGCAATAATGCACCACCTCATCGACGATATAGGTGGGCTCCGAGTGGGTGGTCGGCAGGGAAGTTTCCGCGCAGCCGCCCTGGTCGATGGCCACGTCCACCAGCACCGAGCCGGGCTTCATGGCCCGGATCATTTCGCGGCTGATCAGCTTCGGCGCCGCAGCGCCCGGGATCAGCACTCCACCGATGACCGCATCGGCCTCCAGCACCTCTTCCTCCACCGACTGGCGGGTGGAATAGACCGTCTTGACGGCATTGCCGAAGGTGCGCGTCAGTTCGATCATCTTCGGCGCCGAACGCTCCAGGATGACCACGTCGGCCCCCATGCCGATGGCCATGGCCGCGGCGTTCTCGCCCACCACGCCGCCACCGAGAATGCACACCCGCGCCGGTTTCACGCCGGGCACCCCGCCCAGCAGGATGCCCATGCCGTCCTGTTCCTTCTCCAGGCAGTGGGCCGCCGCCTGGATCGACATGCGCCCGGCCACCTGCGACATCGGCGCCAGCAGGGGCAGGGAGCCATTGGGCCCGGTCACCGTCTCGTAGGCGATGCACACCGCCCCGGACTCCACCAGATCGCGCGTCTGGTCGGGATCGGGCGCAAGATGCAGATAGGTAAAGAGCACCTGGCCGGGGCGCAGCATGGCCCGTTCGGCCGCCTGCGGCTCCTTGACCTTGACGATCATCTCCGCCTTGTCGAAGATTTCCTCCGCCGAATCGCAAATCCTCGCCCCCGCGGCGCGGTAATCCTCATCGGTTGCGCCAATGCCGGCCCCGGTCCTGGTCTGCACCAGCACCTCATGGCCGTGATGGACGGCCTCGCGCACGCTGGCCGGCGTCATTCCGGCGCGATATTCATGAACCTTGATTTCCTTGGGAACCCCGATGAGCATGATCCTGATCCTGTCCTTTGGTGTTGTTGCTGATTGACAACTTACTGAAGGGCCTGGACCAAGAATAGCGCCAGAAAAAAACAGCCATGCAGGCCAGCAGGGAAATCAGCCGCCCCTGGCTTCATGTTCCATTTCGCCGATGATCTCCGCCAGCAGCTGGATTCCCGGCTCGATGCGCTCCGTCGGAATGGCCGCAAAGCCCAGCCGGAAATTGTTGCGCGGCCTGGTTTCGCCGCCGTAGTAGAGACTGCCCGGCTCCAGCAGCAGGCTGCGCTTGCGGGCCCGCTCCAGCAGCTCCATGTCATCGAGCCATTCGGGGCCGTTGACCCAGAAGGACGAGCCGCCGAAGCTCGGCGCCTCGGAGGCATGGGGCAGATATTTGTGCAAGGCCCGGCCCATGATCTCCCAGCGCTCGCGGAACACCCGGTGCATGCGCCGCACCAGGGTATCGTAATGGCCCAGGGACAGAAACAGCGCCACGGTGCGCTGGTTGTTGGACGGCGGATGGCGGATCATCAGCCGGCGCAGGATGCGCGCCTCCTCGATCAGCCGCGAGGGCGCGACGAGAAAGCCGATGCGCAGGCCCGGAAACAGGCTCTTGGAGAGCGATCCGGCATAGATCACCCGCCCTTCGTCATCCAGCGATTTCAGCGACGGGCACGGCTCGTTGACATAATTGGCCTCGAACTCGTAATCGTCCTCGATGATCAGGAAATCATGCTCGCAGGCCGCTTCCAGCAGGGCCATGCGCTTTTCCAGGGGCATGGTGACGGTGGTCGGGGCCTGATGCGATGGCGTGACATAGACAAGATCGCACGCCTCCATGCCATCCAGGCTTACCCCGTCGTCCTCCACCGGCAGATACTTGATGCGCCCGGCGCGCATGGCGAAGATGTTGCGCGCATCGGCATAGCACGGGTTCTCCAGCCCCACGGTGGTATCCGGCCCGCTCAGCAGCTCGGAGAGCATGGACAGCCCGTGCTGCGCCCCCAGGGTCACCAGGATCTGGTTGTCGCGCGCCATGATGCCCCGCCTGGGCAGGATGCGGCGGCGGATCTGCTCCACCAGCATGGGATCGTCGAATTCCGGCGTGTCGTTGATCCAGTTGGACAAGAACCGCTTGCCCAGCGCCTGGCGGGCGCATTCGCGCCATTCGGCCAGCGGAAAAAGCTCCTCGTCCACCTGCCCGTAATTGAACGGGTAGGTATAATCCGCCCAGTCGGCCGGCTTGTGAACGATTTTCTGATCCGATGGCCGCAGCTGAAAGCGCCGCTCCCAGTTGATGGAGCATGCGGCGGGCGCATCCTTGACCGCCCCGGGCTTGCGCGCCTGGGCGGAAATGGCCTTGTCGGAAACGAAATATCCGGACCGTTCGCGCGCGTCCAGGTAGCCGTCATCGAGCAGGCTCTGATAGGCCAGCACCACCGTGTTGCGCGACACCCCCAGCAGCTTGGCCATCTTGCGGGTCGAGGGGATGGGCTCGTGCCGGTCGAGCTGGCCGTCGAGAATGGCCGAAACCAGCGCCTCGCGGATTTGCGCCTGCAAGGACAGATAGCTGTCCTTCCTGATATGGACCAGCCAGTCGCGCATGATGTTCCCCTCATGTCCCTGTGCGGTTCGGTTTCCTGACCACTATCTGGTCTGGAGCCACCATAGGGCCAGACTTTGCTTTCGTCAAAGGCCGCAGCGGCAAGGGAAGGACATGAATATATCTTTATATCGCTTCAAGATTGTGGGATAAGCGCGGCACATAACAGCTGCAAACCAGGCGGAAAAAGACATGTCCAGATCATCCTTCAAAGACCTTCTCGCCGGCCGTGACTGGCTGCTGGCCGATGGCGCAACGGGCACCAATCTCTTTGCCATGGGGCTGGAATCGGGCGAACCGCCGGAGTTCTGGACCACGGAGAAGCCGGACAACATCCGCGCCCTGCACAAAGGTTTCGTGGATGCCGGCTCCGACATCATCCTGACCAATACCTTCGGCTGCAACCGCCACCGCCTGAAGCTGCACAAGGCGCAGGGGCGCACCGCCGAACTCAACGAAAAGGCCGCCCGCCTGGCCGGCGACATCGCCCAGAAGGCGGATCGGCCCGTCATCGTTGCCGGCTCCGTCGGCCCCACCGGCGAGATTTTCGAACCGGCCGGAACCATGACCATGGAGGAGGGCAAGGAGGCCTTCCGCGAGCAGATCGCCGCCCTGGCCGAAGGCGGCGTGGACGTGATCTGGATCGAGACCATGTCGGCTGAAGAGGAGGTGCGCGCCGCCGTTGCCGCCGCCCGCGCCGTGGCCCCTGATCTGCCGGTGGTGGCCACCATGAGTTTCGACACCGCCGGGCGCACCATGATGGGGGTGACACCGGCGCGCCTGACCGCCCTGGCCGGGGAATTGAATCTCGATGCCCATGGCTCCAATTGCGGCACCGGCGCCCCCGATCTGCTCGCCGCCATCCTGGAGATGACCGAAGCTGGTCCGCAAGACCTGGTGATTGCCAAGGCCAATGCCGGCGTGCCCGAATTCGTCGATGGCGAAATCCATTATTCCGGCACCGTGGAGCTGGCCGGAACCTATGCCCGCCTGGCGCTCGATGCCGGGGCGCGGATCATCGGCGGCTGCTGCGGCAATTCCTTCGATCATGTCCGCGCCATGAGAAAAGCGCTGGACGGATACGAAAAGGGCCCGCGCCCCACCATCGCGGACATCATTGCAAAAGTCGGCCCGCTGACGCAGAATGCCGCCGGACACACATGCGCCCACGGCCACCATGGCGAGGATGGCGGCAACGGGGCAGGGCGCAGACGCCGCCGCAGACGGCGC
>JALSNA010000047.1 GCA_026987255.1 Hyphomicrobiales bacterium
GCAAACCCCTCGCCCTGGGTAATGGCGCGCTCATGGCGCGGCTCGGCGTGGATATCTCGCCACTCAAGGAGCGGGCGGCCGCCTTGCGCGAGGAAGGCAAGACGGTGGTCTTTCTGGCCGCCGGGGACAAGCTGCTGGGGGCGCTGGCCATTGCCGATCCGGTGAAGGACAATGCCGCGCGGGCCCTGGAGGCCCTCAAGGCCCATGGCATCGCCCATGTCATCATGGCCACCGGCG
This sequence comes from Hyphomicrobiales bacterium, assembly GCA_026987255.1. GTDB lineage: Bacteria > Pseudomonadota > Alphaproteobacteria > Rhizobiales > Aestuariivirgaceae > Thermopetrobacter. Next base: position 238 of record JALSNA010000047.1, read on the forward strand.
ATGAGGAAGTGACCGCTCGGGCGGTGGCGCGCAAGGTGGGCATTGACGAGGTGGCGGCGGCCCAGACTCCGGCGGGCAAGGCGGCCCTGGTGCGCGATCTGAAGGCCAAAGGGCGCATCATAGCCTTCGCCGGAGACGGGGTGAACGATGCCCCCGCCATGGCCGAGGCCGACAGCGCCATCGCCATGGCCACCGGCTCGCAGGTGGCGGTGGAAAGCGCCGGACTGACCCTGCTCAAGGGCGATCTGATGAAGCTGGTCAAGGCCCGCAAGCTGGCCGAGGCGACCTTGAAGAATGTCAAGCAGAACCTGTTCTTCGCGGTGATCTACAACGGCCTGGGCATCCCGGTGGCGGCTGGGGTTCTCTACCCGGTGCTGGGGATATTGCTCTCGCCCATCGTCGCGGCGGCGGCCATGAGCCTGTCCTCGGTCTCGGTCATCTCCAACGCCCTGCGCCTGGGCAAGGTGAAACTGTGAAGGATGGGGGGGTTTTTGCGCTGAGGCGCGTCGCACCGGGGCTTTTTTGCACGGAGGTGCGTCGCTCCGGCCCACGCCCCCTCCCGGCCACCCAGAGGATAGGTGAGGCGTCCGGGAGGGGGTGCGGGCCTCTTTTGTGCGCTGAAGCGCGTCGCACCGGCCCGCGCCTGCATTTTTGCACGGAAGTGCATCGCTCCGGCCCACGCCCCCTCCCGGCCACCCAGAGGATAGGTGAGGCGTCCGGGAGGGGGTGCGGGCCTCTTTTTTGCACGGAGGTGCGTCGCGCCGGCCCGCGCCCCCTCCCGGCCACCCAGAGGATAG
>JALSNA010000048.1 GCA_026987255.1 Hyphomicrobiales bacterium
CGCCGGAAAAGCATCTGGGCGAGGGCGGGCTGGCGGCCCTGGCCGGGCTGCCTTTGGAGAGCCTGTCGCAAGAGCCATTTGCCCTGCGTAAGGAGTTGCCCCTTGGCGCGGATATCCTGCGGGTCTATGACAGGGTGGAATGAAGGAACGGGAAAGAGCATGTTTACGGGCATCATCACGGACATCGGAGAGGTCATGGCGGTGGAGCGCGGCGGCGATAGGCGCTTTCGCATTGCCAGTCATCATGACCCGCGGAGGGTGGACATCGGGGCATCCATCGCCCATGACGGGTGCTGCCTGACGGTGATCGAAAAGGGCCGTCTGGAGGATGGGCGCATGTGGCATGACGTGCAGGCCTCCGCCGAGACCCTGGCCAAGACCACCTTGGGCAGCTGGCGCGAGGGGCGGCGGGTGAACCTGGAGCGGGCGTTGAAAATCGGCGACGAGCTGGGCGGGCACATCGTCTCGGGCCATGTGGACGGGGTGGGGGAAATCCTCTCGGTGAGCGACGAGGGGGAATCGAAGATCTTCCGCTTTGAAGTCCCTGCCCAATTGGCCCGCTTCATCGCGCCGAAAGGCTCCGTGGCGCTCGATGGCACATCGCTGACGGTCAATGCCGTGGATGGCTGCACCTTCGAGGTCAACATCATCCCCCATACCCAGCAGGTGACGACCTGGGGACAGGCGAAGGCGGGGCAGAAGATCAATGTCGAAATCGACATGCTGGCGCGCTACGTCGCCCGCCTGAGCGAATTCCAGGGCTGTTGAATGGTGGCGGCCATGCTCCCGGCAAGCGTGCGGGCATCCAGGGATCGTTCCGAAGAGGCCCGTGCCCCGTCCCGGAGGCCTCACCTATCATCTGGGCGGCCGGGAGGGGGCGCGGGCCGGAGCGCGTGCGCAAACCTGCTTTGCGCACACAACCAAAAAGCAGGCCCGTGCCCCGTCCCGGACGCCTCACCTATCATCTGGGTGGCCGGGAGGGGGCGCGGGCCGGAGCGCGTGCGCAAACCTGCTTTGTGCACACAACCAAAGA
>JALSNA010000049.1 GCA_026987255.1 Hyphomicrobiales bacterium
AGGTTGCTCAGCCAGATGGTGATGCAGTCGATGAGAATGAAGGTCTCGTCCGCGGCCTGGCGGCGCAAGGCGCAAGCCAGCTCCAGGGGCTCTTCCACGGTCAGCCAGCCATCTCCCCGGCGCGCCCGGTGCTGGGCGATGCGCTGCTCCATCTCGGCATCCCCGGCATCGGCAGTGGCGATATAGACCCGCTGGCCGCGATGGGCCATGGCGAGCTGTTCGGCATGGCGGCTCTTGCCGGAGCGGGTGCCGCCTATGACGAGAACGGTATGGGCCATGTCTCCTCCTGTCACGGTTTTGCGGATATCACCCCAGCCCCAGGCCCTTGAGCTTGCGGTGCAGGGCGGAGCGCTCCATGCCGATGGTGGCGGCGGTGCGCGAGATGTTGCCGTTGAAGCGGGTAAGCTGGGCCGACAGGTAGGCGCGCTCGAAGGCCTCGCGGGCCTCGCGCAGGGGCATGGTCATCAGCCGCTCCATGGAGAAGGGCTCCTCGCCATCGCCCGCCGGCGCATCCTTGGGCAGCATCTGCGGGGTGATCTCCCCTGCCCCATCGGCGCCGCACAGGATCATCAGCCGCTCGATGTAATTGCGCAGCTGGCGCACGTTGCCCGGCCAGTCACGCGATTGCAGCAGCGCCATGGTCTCCCCGGACAACCTGCGCGGCGGCTGGCCCGAGGCGCGCGAATAGCTGGCGATGAAATGCTCCACGAGAGCCGGGATGTCCTCGCGCCGCTCGGCCAGGGAGGGCACGGTGACCGGCACCACCGCAAGGCGGTGGTAAAGGTCCTCGCGAAAGGCCTTGCGGGCGATCAGTTCGGTGAGCGGCCGGGATGTGGAGGAGACGATGCGCACATCCACCTTGACCGGGGTGGCGCCGCCGACCCGCAGGAAGGTCTGATCCACCAGCACCCGCAGCACCTTGCCCTGGGTTTCCAGCGGCATGTCGGAGACCTCGTCGATGTAGAGGGTGCCGCCGTGGGCCTCTTCCAGCTTGCCGGTGATGCGCCCCGATCCATTGCCCTCGAGG
>JALSNA010000050.1 GCA_026987255.1 Hyphomicrobiales bacterium
GGCTCCGGGATGTAGCATGAATCCTGCAGATGCCGTGCAAATTTATGGGTCCTGACCCTAGCGGCAGCTTTTGGTGCTCATGGCCGCCAGCTTGCGCCAGCGCGGGCCGCAGGAGGCATGGGCGCAATAGAAGCGCGCCAGCGGCGGCAGCGGGATGGCATGAGCCAGATTGAGAGGCCGCCCCCCGGCGGAGAGGGTGGAGACCACCATGCCGACCAGTTCACCATCGGCGTTGAACACCGGCCCGCCCGATTCGCCGCGCCGGGTTGCCATTTTCAGCACCATGGCGTCCGGATAGCCGAATTTGCCATAGCGCACGGGGCGGCCAAAATGCATGGCCTTGAGCGAGCCGATGCGCGCGGTGTCCCCCTGGGCATGGGGCTTGCCGAGGGAAAAGACCGCCTGGCCCTTTTTCAGGCAGGGCGATGCGGCGGGCGCCACGGCGGGCGCATGCAGGGAGGGGATATTGATCAGCCCCATGTCGTTGTCCGGCTTTATGGCCACCACGGTTCCGTTGTAGATGCGTCCGTTGGAGGCCCGCGCCCGCACCGAATAGCGCGGCCCATAGGCCACATGGGCGGCGGTGAGGATGTGCCCTTGTTTGTCCACGGCGAAACCGGAGCCGGAGGAGACCCCGCGCGGAATGCCGTCATCCCGCCCCAGGGGCTTGCGCGGCTCGCTGACCACCATGGTGACGAAAGAGGGCGAGACCTTCAGCAGAACGCCGCTGATATGGGCGGGCAGAACGGAACCGGCCGGGGCGGTGTCGGTGGCCACGGTAATGTCGCGTTGCGAGTTTTCCAGGCTTGGCTGATCGGCGGCGCAGGCCGCCAGCGCCCCCGCCATTCCAGCCAGGGCAAGGCGCGCAATCGGGCCCATCACGAAAGCAGATGTTCTCAAGGACTATTCCCCCGCAAGGTTCGCATCTTAAGGATGCATCTTTTTGCAGCCTCAATGTGAAAAAGGCAAGGCGCGGCAAACCAGGCGGGCAAAAAGAAACGGCCCGGGAAAATCCCGGGCCGCTCC
>JALSNA010000051.1 GCA_026987255.1 Hyphomicrobiales bacterium
GACAAAGCCCCCGAAGAGCGCGAGCGCGGCATTACCATCAACATTGCGCACGTGGAATACGAAACCGAAAAGCGCCACTACGCCCACGTGGACATGCCCGGCCACCGGGACTACATCAAGAACATGATCACCGGTGCCGCCCAGGTGGATGGCGCGATTCTGGTGGTGGCCGCCCCCGACGGCCCGATGCCGCAGACCCGCGAGCACATTCTGCTGGCCCGCCAGGTGGAAGTGCCGGCCATCGTGGTCTTCCTCAACAAAGTGGACATGATGGACGACCCCGAACTGCTGGAACTGGTGGAACTGGAAGTGCGCGAACTGCTCACCGAGTACGGCTACCCCGGCGACGAGACGCCCATCGTGAAGGGTTCCGCCTTGCAGGCGCTGCAGAGCGAGAGCAAAGACCCCGATGCGCCGGAATACCAGCCGATTGCCGAGTTGCTGCGGGTGATCGACGAGTACATCCCCGAGCCGGAGCGGGATGTGGACAAGCCGTTCATGATGCCGATCGAGGATGTGTTCAGCATCAAAGGCCGCGGCACGGTGGTGACCGGGCGCATTGAGCGCGGCAAGATCAAAGTCGGCGAGCCGGTGGAGATTGTGGGCTTGCAGGACGATGTGATGAAGACGGTGGTGACGGGCGTGGAGATGTTCCACAAGCAGTTGGACGAAGGCATCGCCGGTGACAATGTGGGTCTGCTGCTGCGTGGCATTGGCCGCGACGAGGTGGAGCGCGGCATGGTGGTGGCAGCGCCTGGGAGCATCACGCCGCACAAGAAGTTCAAGGCGGAAGTGTACGTGTTGAAGAAGGACGAAGGCGGTCGGCACAAGCCGTTCTTCAACGGGTATCGTCCGCAGTTCTACATTCGGACGACGGATGTGACAGGGACGATTCAGTTGCCGGAAGGCGTAGAGATGGTGATGCCGGGCGACAATGTGAACATGGTGGTGGAGTTGCTGAAGCCGGTGGCGCTGGAGCAGGGCAGCAAGTTCGCCATCCGCGAAGGCGGCCTGACCGTGGGCGC
>JALSNA010000052.1 GCA_026987255.1 Hyphomicrobiales bacterium
TGCGTCATGGCCAGCGGATCGAAAAAAGTCATCTTTGCCGCCCTGGCGGGCAATTCGCTCATTGCCCTGACCAAGTTCGCCGCCTCCATCTACACCGGCTCTTCGGCCATGCTGTCGGAGGCCATCCACTCGGTGGTGGATTCGGGCAACCAGGTGCTGCTTCTCTACGGGCTGAAGCGCGCCGCGCGGCCGGCCGACAGGGCCCACCCCTTCGGCTATGGGCGCGAGATCTATTTCTGGGCCTTCGTGGTGGCGCTGCTGATCTTTTCGGTGGGCGCGGGCGTCTCCATCTACGAGGGCATCCACAAGGTGATCCATCCGCAACCGGTGGGCACGCCATGGGTGAACTTCATCGTGCTGGGGCTGTCCATCCTGTTCGAGGGCGGATCCTTTCTCGTCGCCCTGAAGGAATTCGGCCAGGTGCGGGCCGGGCGCTCCTTCTGGGCGGCGGCCAGGGCCTGCAAGGATCCGGCCATTTTCGTGGTGCTGTTCGAGGACATGGCGGCCATGGGCGGGCTGGTCATCGCCCTGCTCGGCCTGCTGGCGGCGGAATATCTGCACATGCCGCGCATGGACGGCATCGCCTCCATCGCCATCGGCCTGCTTTTGGCCGCGGCGGCCATTTTCCTGTCGCGCGAGACCAAGGGACTGATCATCGGCGAAAGCGCCGATCCGCAGGTGCTCTCCGGCATCGAGGAGCTGGCCATGGCTTCCGATGCGGTGCAAAGCATCAACGAACTGCGCACCATGCACTTGGGCCCCCATGACATCCTGCTGGTGCTGTCCCTGGATGTGCATGACAATCTCACCGGCGGGGAAATCGAAAAGGCGGTCAACGACCTGGAGGACGCCATCCGGGCGAAATATCCCGATATCAAGCGCCTTTACATCGAGATCCAGGACGCCGCCGATGCCGCCGAGGATGCCTGGGAGGAATACGCGGCGCGCAACAAGGGATAGATTGGGGCAGGTTTTGGCCGTGTGCGCGTTTTTGCGCCGAAGCGCGTCGCGCCGGGGCTTTTTT
>JALSNA010000053.1 GCA_026987255.1 Hyphomicrobiales bacterium
GATCAGCATGTCATGGCGCGGCACGCCCTCTTGCGGCACCGAATCGAGGCCATGCGTCCCCAGGGGATGACAGCGCAGGACGCGCCAGAACCCCAGCCAGAAACCCGCCCAGGCGCCATGGATGCGGATGGCCTCCATGGCATATTCCGAACAGCTGGGCAGATGGCGGCAGGAGCGGCCGATGAAGGCCGACAAGGTGAGCTGATAGAGGCGGATCAGGGCGAGCAGAAGCATGGCCACCGGCCCTGGCCTCTTTCCGCTCATGACCTGTCCTCCCCGATGGCGGCAATGGCGGCATCGAAGGGCAAAAGGACCGATTCATGCCTTTGCGGCACATGACGCACCGGCGCCAGGGGGGCGAGCGTTGCCCATTTGCCCTCAGGGGGCGGGGCGCCCTGCTTCAGCATGGCCCACAGGGCCTTGCGCGCGCCGCGCACCCCTTGCAGGGTCTCGCCCTTCAGCCCCTGCCCCAGGATGGCGCAGGCAGCCTGGGCCAGGGCGCAGGCGGACAGATCGATGGCGAAATCGTCGACAAAACCATCTTTCAGACACACATCCACCGTCACCTTCGAGCCGCACAGGCGGGCATGCAGGCTGGCGCTGCCATGGGGCGCATCAAGGCGCCCGATGTTGGGTATGGCGGCGGCCAGGCCAAGAATTTGCGGCGTATAGAGCTCTTCCAGCTTCACGCAAGGACCTCCGCACATGGAAAACCGGCCCATATCATGCGCCGCCAGATGGGCAAAGACAACCGGATTTGTCCGCTCCCTGGCCATCGCCGATTGGCATTTTGGTCAGGAGACTGATATAGGGCATGCCTATAGCAGGCAATGCCATTGCACAAGGATACAAAAAGGGCATGAAACAAAGCACCCGAAAGTTCATCGGCGTCATCGCCACCTTCAGCTTCCTGGTGTTCTATGCCCTGCTGATGATGGTGGCCGGGGCGCTGATTTTCGGCAGCAGCGACAGCGGCTGGGCGCATCTGGCCTTTTATGTGCTGGCGGGCATGGGCTGGCTGCCGGTGGCCATGGTGATCATCAAATGGATGGCGCGGCCCGACGAGCCGCGCTGACCGCGCTCAAAAACCACCTTGAAAGTCAGATGACCTGAATGTCCACCGGGGCGATCTTGGAGACCACGCGCACGCCGCGCGAGCCGTCGCGGAAGACCCTGGGCAGCACGACGCGCTGATAGGGCACCCAGGAGACGCGGCCGTCGTTCTCCTGCATGGCGGCATAGACATGATCATAATGGGCCTGGCCGGTTTTCAGCACCTGCGGATAGATGCTGGAGACGAGCTGGTCATAATCATTGCCGTTCATGCAGGGAAAACACACCGGCGTCATGCCCCAGCGCTGGGCAATGGGCGTCTTTTCGCCGATGCGCGCCACCTTGAAGGCATGGGTGAGGGGATCCTCGACGCAGTCCACGCCATATTCGGAGGGCGCATCGCCCTTCATCAGCACGTCCTGCAACAGGCCGGGGGCCTGCGCGCGCTCCATGTCGGCAGGCTTGATGAACACCCGGGAGCGCAGGAAGACATCGGACTTGTCCATCAGGGTGCGGATGCGCCCGATGGCCTGGAGGATATCCTCGTAGGTCTCGTTGAACCACCCGGCGGCGAAATATTCCAGACGGCAGGGGCCATACTGGCCGGGCAGCCATTCCAGCAGATAATAGAGCGAAGCCCAGCTGGGCGAGAACAGCTTCCAGCGGATGGTCATGTCATCGCGGGTCAGGAGCACCTTGACCGCACCATCATTCAAGAGACGCTCTTCGGCAGCGGCATCTACCGCCGCGCTGGCGGAGGCAAACTCCATCCGTCCCTTGATGATCCAAAGCGTCTGGCTATCCATTGTCCACCTGTGTCCGTCCAATAGCGGCGTTGTTGCATCTCCCCCGATACACCCATGAAAAGTAAGTGGATAATCCCAACAAGATATTAATCCGCGGGCGCCAAAGGCGGCCTTTAACCATATGAACGGGAAAAGCGCCGGAAAAGCGCATGCTTGGTTAAAATACTCTTGCTGAAAATCCTAAAAGTTTAGCGGGATATCCCCTTCCCGCCGACAGTGCGTAACCGTTTGCAAAGGAGGTCCCACCCATGGCGCAGAACGCCCCCCTGTCCGCCGTCTCCCTCACCCCGGCGGAGGCCGCCGCAGCCTGCCCCTCCCCGGCCGCCCAGGAGCGGCCCTTTCCCGCCTGGCATTACGCCATGCTCAATGACGAGGCGCGCAATGGCGCCATTGCCGCGGCCATCGGCGATCTCGATCTGGCGGGCAAGACGGTGGTGGAAATCGGCGCTGGCAGCGGCGTCATCGCCATCCAGTTCGCCCGCCAGGGGGCAAGGCAGGTCATCGCCTGCGAGATGAACCGCGCCATGGCCAAGGTGGCCCTCCAGATCATCCACAATGAAGGCCTTGCAGAGCGCATCACCTTGCTGCCCATGTCCTCCACCCTGGCCATCGATCAGGGCCTCATTCCCCATGCGCCGGATGTCATTTTCACCGAAACGGTGGATTGTGGCGTCATCGGCGAGGGATTTTTCGCCATTGCCAGGGACATCCGGCGCATCCGGGGAGAGCACACCATCGTTCTGCCGGGGCAGATCCGCCAGCATGGCCTGCTCATTTCCTCACCGGCAATTCACGGGCAAAACCATGTGGACGAGGTCTTCGGCATCGACATGGGCCCGCTCAACGCCTGGGCGACGAAAGGCTATTTCCCCACCCGGGCGGCGCATTTCGGCTTCGATGTTCTCTCCCGGCCGCAGATGGTGCGCAGCTATGACTACAGCCGCCACATACCGCCGCGCCGCGTTCCCATGCGCATCACCCAGGACGGGCTGGCCCATGGCCTCTTGAGCTGGTTCGAGCTGCAACTGGGCAATCATGTGGTGACCAATGCGCCGGGGGCGGAAAGCCACTGGCACCAGGCCTTTCATCCCCTGCCGCGGCCTGTGCCGGTGCGCGAGGGCGAAAGCCTCGATGTCTTGCTGGATGATGCCGGGATTGTGGAAATTCACGCCTGAATGCCTTGCGCCTGGCGCGCTCAGCGCCGGGCGCGGGCCGGAATGGACGACAGGTGCGTCAGGCGCGAATCGATGGCGCGCAGGCGCTCTTCTTCCTGGTGAATGTAATCGCGGGTCAGGGGCACGGCCTGTTGATCCTTGACCATCTGGATCTGGAAATTGTTCATCAGACCGGTGCGGAACATGACCTCCGAGCCGGCCAGATAAAACTCCCACATGCGGACGAAGCGGGCGTCATAGAGCCTTTCGGCCTGCTCCCGGCGGGAGAGGAAGCGCTGGCGCCAGGCGCGCAGGGTCTGTGCATAGTGCAGGCGCAAAATCTCCACATCGGAGACGATGAGGCCGGAGCGCTCCACGGCGGGCAGGACTTCCGACATGGCCGGGATATAGCCGCCGGGGAAGATATACTTGTCCACCCAGGCGGAGGTGGCGCCGGGGCCATCGGCGCGGTTGATGGAATGCAGCAGGCCGATGCCACCGGCGCTTAGCAGGGTGCGCACCTGGCCAAAGAATGCGCCATAGTGATTGACGCCGACGTGTTCGAACATGCCCACCGAGACAATGCGGTCAAAGGGGCCTTTCAGGTCGCGGTAATCCATCAGGCGGATGTCCACCTGATCTTCCAGCCCATTGTTGCGCACCCGCTCGCGGGCCAGCTCCCATTGCTCCTTCGAGAGGGTGACACCCACCACCTGCGCGCCTGTCACCTTGGCCAGATAGAGCGCCAGCCCGCCCCAGCCGCAGCCGATGTCGAGCACCCGCATGCCCGGTTTCACCAGCAGCTTGGCGGCCAGATGGCGCTTCTTGGCCAGTTGCGCCTCCGCCAGGGATTGGCCGGGGTGTTCAAAATAGGCGCAGGAATATTGCCGGTCGGCATCGAGGAAGAGATCGTAAAGCCTGCCATCGAGATCGTAATGATGGGCAACATTGCGCCGGGCGCGGCCTTTCGGATTGATCTGGCGCAGACGGCGCAGGCTCTTGCGCAGCAGATAGGGGATCTTGACGCCTGCGGGCTGACGCCTGGCGCACAGGGCATTGCGGGTCAGGATGGTCAGCAGGTCATAAATGCCGCCCTCCTCCATGAGAAGCCCGCCGTCCATCCAGGCCTCGCCCAGAAACAGATCGGGATCGAGCAGGATCTTCGCCGCCCAGAGCGGCGAGGTGATGCGGCAGCGCACCGGTGTGCCGGTGCCATCACCGAGGCGCACCGCCCTGCCGGAGGGGGAAACGAGTGTCAGATCGCCGGTGCAGAGCGCACGCCGCAAGGTTTTTTCCAACAAACCGAACATACACAGGGCTCCCGAGGGGCCGCGCGCATGGACACTTCATTTCCGGCTTGAAAAAACACCTGCCCGCGCGGCCAAAAGCCACCCAGCCGGGTTCAATATAGGATTTATGGAATATTTTTTCAAATCCGCCCGCAGCAGAAGCGGAAGGATGGCTCCCCGGGCCGGACTCGAACCAGCGACCCAGCGGTTAACAGCCGCTTGCTCTACCAACTGAGCTACCGGGGAACATGGTCATGAGCGTATAAGCAAAACGGCCTGTTCTGTCAAAGGGGTTTTTGTTCCTTGCAGCGATATTTTTTGGCCGCTTGCAAAGCCTTGGCGCAAGGCCCATCTTGGGCGCCATACGGGCCTGCCAAAGAGAGGACGGACGTGAAGGAAATCCGCATCGGCAAATGGCGCATCCCCCTGCCCCGGCGGCGCGCGGGGCGCATCCTTGTGGGCATTTTGCTTGTCATCCTGGGGTTTTTCGGCTTCCTGCCGGTGCTGGGATTCTGGATGATTCCGCTGGGGCTGGGCATCCTCTCCTACGACATCGCGCAAATCCGGCGGCTCAGGCGGCGCTTTTCCATCTGGCTGCACAGGCTGATCCAGCGCCGCTTCCCGGCCCTGGCCAGACGTTTCGGGCAGCGCGCAAGGCAAGAAAAGACAAGCGATGATGTGCCCTGAAGGGCTTGCCCCGGGAGGCGCAAAGGCGGATGTTTCCCTTTACAGCAGAACCGTCAGGGAGCGCGCCATGAAACCTTTCTTCGTGCAGATCAGGACCGAACTGGGCAAATCCTGCGAGGTGGCCACCGCCATTGCCGATGCCGAGATCGCCTCGGAAATCTATTCCACCGCAGGCGGGTGGGACCTTCTGGTGAAGTTCTATCTGGAGGATGGCGAGGACGTGGGGCGCTTCATCAACGAGAAGCTGCACTCCATCGCCGGCATCCGCGATACTTATACCATCATCTGTTATCAGGCCTTCTGAGA
>JALSNA010000054.1 GCA_026987255.1 Hyphomicrobiales bacterium
CTTCGGCGGGGCGCAGCCAGGCGCGCCGCCCCGGCGGATCGAACACCTCCCGCAGCCGCCCCGAATTGGGGACGTGCGCCGCCACCTGCCGCCCATCCTCCAGCACGGCCAACGCCCGAAAGCGGTTCTCGCGCCGCAGCAAGCGCGCCGGCACCAACGGCGGGAACGGCAGCATCACGGCACCTCGACGCCGTGCGCGCGCAACACCCGCCGCAGGTCGGGCGGCTCGAAGGTCGGCGGCTTGAGCACCTTGCCGTCTTCACGATACACCACCTGCCCATCGGGGCCGAGTTTGGTCATGTTGCTGCGGTGCACCTCGGCGAACAAGTCTTCGGCCACCTCTTGCAGGCCGTGGCTGATCATCGTGCCTAACAGCACGTACAGCAGATCGGTGAGCGCATCGGCAATTTCCACCAGGTCACCGGCGGCCAACGCCTCGCGGTACTCCTGCAATTCCTCCTCCAGCAGCGCCAGGCGGACGGCGGCCACATCGGGCGGCAGGGTCGCCTGCGGACGTTCGGCATAGTACACCCGCATGGCGCGATGAAATTCCAGCAGGGCTTCCAACTCGGCACGCATGGTCATTCCTCCTTGGAGGCGAGCCAGCCATCCACCAAAGCGGTGATGCGCTCGAAATGGCTGCCACGCCAATAAATCTGGCCGCAGCGGTTGCAGCGGTAGAATTCATCATAGTAGCGGCGGGTGAGCGGCTCCAGGGCATCCAACACCTCGGCCTTGGGGACGGGATGCAACAGACCGTTGCAACGCGGGCAGCGGGTAAAAGGCCGCGCCAGGCCAGCAATGGCAAAGCGCGCCAGCACCTCGGCCACCTGGTGGCGCGGCGTCAACGCCCGCACCCAATAGCCATAGGCTACGGCCTTGCGTTTGAGCAAATCGCGGTCACGGGTGAGCACCACCCGCCCTTCGCTGGCCGCCACCGCCGCGAGGTCGGCGTCGTCCACCTGATTGCGATACCAGGTATCGAAGCCCAACAACCGCAGGTACGAAGCCAGTTTGCCG
>JALSNA010000055.1 GCA_026987255.1 Hyphomicrobiales bacterium
CGATGGACGACATCATCTACCTGCCCGACGATGCCCCGGTGGGCACCCCGCTGGCCGACTACCTGGGCGACGCCGTGCTGGACATCGCCCTGACCCCCAACATGGCCCGCAACGCCAGCGTGCTCGGCGTGGCGCGGGAAACCGCCGCCCTGCTCGGCAAACCGCTGCGCAAGCCCTCGCTGGATGTGCTCGCCGAGGGCGCACCCATCACCGGCCAGGCCGCGGTGGAAATCACCAACCCCGACCTCAACCCCCGCTTCATGCTCGGCCTGATTCGCGATGTGGAAATCAAGCCCAGCCCCTTCTGGGTGCAGATGCGCCTCAAACTGGCCGGAATGCGTCCCATCAACGCCATCGTGGACGCCACCAACTATGTCATGCTGGAAACCGGTGAGCCGCTGCACGCCTTCGACTACGACGTCCTGGTGCAGCGCGCCGGCGGCAAACCGCCCACCATCATCACCCGCACCGCCCGCCCCGGCGAGAAACTCACCACCTTGGACGGCGTGGAGCGCACCTTGGACGAGCAAACCGTGCTGGTGTGCGACACTGCGGGTGCGCTTTCCATCGCCGGCATCATGGGCGGGGAAGAAAGCGAAGTCACCGACGCCACCCGCAACGTCCTGCTCGAAGCGGCTTCCTGGAACTTCATCAACATCCGCCGCACGGCGCAGAAACAGCGCTTGCACTCCGAGGCAGCCTACCGCTTTTCCCGCGGGGTGCATCCGGCGGTGGCGGAAATCGGCCTGCGCCGCGGCCTGGAACTGATGCGCCGCTGGAGCGGCGGCACCGTGGCCCAGGGCTTCGTGGATGCTTACCCCAGGCCGCCTCGCGACCCCGAAATCCGCATCACCGCCGACGACATCGAGCGCCTGCTGGGCATCCGTCTCTCCCTGGACGAAATCGCCGACCTGCTGACGCGCCTGGAATTCACCTGCACGCGCGAGGGCGAGGCGCTGCGGGTGCAAACCCCGCCCCACCGTCTGGACATTGGCGAGGGCGTGATTGGCAAAGCCGACC
>JALSNA010000056.1 GCA_026987255.1 Hyphomicrobiales bacterium
TCTGCGGCCTTGTCTTGCCCACCAATAGTGGCGCTATTGGTGGGCAAGACAAGGCCGCTGAGATGCAGTGCATTTGTCGCCCGAAGGGGATGGCGGCCAGCAACAGGAGAGAAGCGCTTACGCTTGTAATTGCACATTTTTCATGGTCTCCTGTTGCTGGCCGCCAGACTGGCGCCACGTTTTTATTGAGTCCAGACCCTAGACCTCCGCCCCTGCCGGTTTCAAGCGAAAAACATTTGCTTGCGTCAGCATGGCGATACAATTTTTGCGCCCCCCGGCGAGGACATGGCTGTTCGCAGCGCCCATCCATGATGCAAAAACTTCTTCACACATGCGCGGAGCACGGGAGGCAGACGATTTGTCACGCCGCCTGCCCGGGTCTGCGAATCGCGCCAGAGCCGCTCTGCACCGAACAAAACTCTTGACGAATGCCGGATTTTGGTTTCCGATAAGACTCATAGAGGTGCCGCGCGGGCATCTCTTCAGGGAGACAAGCATAACCAGAAGGGGGAGGTCTGCGCAAGGCCCGATACTCTTGTATATTCAAAGAGAGCGAAAGCCGGATTGACGGCCGCCGACGCAATGTCATGACGGTTTTGATCCGGTGCTTTTGCGCATCTTCGCCCAGCGTCCAACAGAGGAAAGAAGGAAACTCATGAAACGCACTCTGCTTTCGATCGCTCTCGGTGCCGCCGTATCCATCGCCGCCGCCACCGCCGCCTCCGCCGGCACTCTCGATGATGTCAAGGCCAAGGGCTTTGTCCAGTGCGGCGTGTCCCAGGGCCTGCCCGGCTTCTCCAACCCCGATGACAAGGGCAACTGGGTCGGCATCGACGTCGATGTCTGCCGCGCCGTGGCCGCCGCCATTTTCGGCGATGCCTCCAAGGTGAAGTTCACGCCGCTGTCGGCCAAGGAGCGTTTCACCGCCCTGCAGTCCGGCGAGATCGACATGCTCTCGCGCAACACCACCTGGACGGCCACCCGCGACACCGCCCTGGGCCTGAACTTCGCCGGCGTCAACTACTATGACGGCCAGGGCTTCATGGTGCGCAAGAAACTCGGCGTCACCTCCGCCCTGCAGCTCAACGGCGCTGCCGTGTGCACCAACACCGGCACCACCACCGAGCTCAACGTCGCCGACTTCTTCCGCTCCCACAAGATGCAGTATGAAGTGGTCGCCTTCGAGAAGTCCGACGAGGTGGTCAAGGCCTATGACGAGGGCCGTTGCGACGTCTACACCACCGACCGTTCCGGCCTCGCCGCCCAGCGCCTGAAGCTGAAGAACCCGGACGAGCACATGGTGCTGCCCGAGATCATCTCCAAGGAGCCGCTCGGCCCCGTGGTGCGCCAGGGCGACGACCAGTGGTTCAACCTCGTCAAGTGGACCCTTTTCGCCATGCTCAACGCCGAGGAGCTCGGCGTGACCTCCAAGAACGTCGACGAGATGAAGGGCTCCTCCAACCCCGCCATCAAGCGCCTGCTCGGCGTGGAAGGCAAGTATGGCGAGAACCTCGGCGTCTCCAACGCCTGGGCCTACAACATCGTCAAGCAGGTGGGCAACTACGGCGAATCCTATGACCGCAACGTCGGCCCCAAGACCCCCCTCGGCCTGGCGCGCGGCCTCAATGCCCTGTGGAACAAGGGCGGCATCCAGTATGCCCCGCCGATCCGCTAAGGCATCCTGACAAGAACGCTCCGGCGGCCGCGGGGGACATTTCCCTCGCGGCCCGCCGGACATTCCTGTTCCAAGGCTCGGCCCTCCGGCATGGACAATGACCCGCAAAAGGGCGCATCCGGATCAAGGAGCCGGTGAGTGAGCAGTTCCCGAAGAGGGGGGGAGTCCAACATGAGCGTGGCAACGGGCGAAGAATCCGCCAAGGTGCCCTTGTGGAACAATCCGAAGGTGCGCGCCATCGTGTCGCAAGCCCTTCTGATCGCATTCCTGGCCTGGGCCTTCTGGACCATATTCCAGAACACCGTGCACAATCTGGAACAGCGCAAGATCGCTTCCGGATTCGATTTTCTCAGCACCACCGCCGGTTTCGGCATCAATCAGGTTCTTTTTCTCGATTACACCGAGGAATCCTCCTACGGCACGGCCTTTCTCGTCGGCCTGATCAACACCCTGGTGCTCTCCGGCATCGGCATTGTCTGCGCCACCATCCTGGGCTTCATCGTCGGCATCATGCGGCTGTCCAAGAACTGGGTGATCGCCAAGCTGGCGGCCGGATATGTGGAGATTTTCCGCAATATCCCGCTGTTGTTGCAGATCATCGTCTGGTACAAGGCGGTTCTCGGCCCCTTGCCCGGCCCGCGCCAGTCCATATCCCTGGGCAGCTTCTTTCTCAACAATCGCGGGCTTTATTCGCCCAAGCCCATTTTCGCCGATGCCTGGTGGTTCGTGGTCGCCGCCTTCTTTCTCGCCATCATCGCCTCTTTCATCCTCGCCAAGTGGGCAAGGAAGCGCCTCGATGAAACCGGCCAGCCCTTCCCGGTCTTTCTCACCTCATTGGGCATGATCATCGGCCTGCCCCTGGTGGTCTATTTCCTCGCCGGCATGCCGGTGCATCTGGACTATCCGGCCCTGAAGGGCTTCAACTTCCGCGGTGGCATGCGCATCATCCCCGAGTTCATCGCCATGCTGCTGGCCCTGTCCATCTATACGGCCACCTTCATCGCCGAGATCGTGCGCGCCGGCATCCAGTCGGTCTCCTATGGCCAGACGGAAGCGGCCCTGGCCCTGGGGCTGACGCGCGGCCAGATGCTGCGCTTCGTGGTCGTGCCGCAGGCCATGCGGGTCATCATTCCGCCCCTGACCAGCCAGTATCTGAACCTGACCAAGAACTCCTCCCTGGCGGTGGCCATCGCCTATCCCGATCTCGTCGCGGTGGGCGGCATCATCCTCAACCAGTCCGGCCAGGCCATCGAGATCATCGGCCTGTGGATGCTGGTCTATCTGTCCATATCGCTTGGCACATCGGCCTTCATGAACTGGTACAATGCCAAGATGAAACTGGTGGAGCGCTAGGCCATGACCCGGAAATCCCACGAAACCAGCTTTTTCCGCACCGAGATGCTGCCGCCCAAGCCGCCGCCACCGGCGACCACCGGCGTGCTCGGCTGGATGCGCAAGCATCTGTTCTCCGACTGGCTCAACACCATCTTGACCTTCATCGGCATCTACATCATCTGGCTGATCGTCAGCAGCTTCGTCCAGTTCGCCCTCATCGATGCCGTCTGGAGCGGCGCCGACCGCAAGGCCTGTCTGCCCCATGATGGCATCGAGGTTGGCGCCTGCTGGGCCTTCGTTCATGCCAAGTTCAACCAGTTCATGTATGGCTTCTATCCGCGCGCTCTGCAATGGCGGGTCAATCTGACCTATATCGTGGGCATTCTGCTGCTTGTGCCCATGCTCATCCCCAAGCTGCCCTACAAGCGCCTCAACGGCATCCTGCTGCTGGTGGTCTTCCCCATCTTCGCCTACCTGATGCTTTATGGCGCGCCCTCCCTGGGGCTGGACAAGGTGGAAACCACGAAGTGGGGCGGCCTGCTGCTGACATTGGTGATCGCCATCACCGGCATTGTCACCTCCCTGCCGCTGGGCGTTCTTCTGGCCCTTGGCCGGCAGTCCAAGATGCCCATCGTGCGCCTCGTCTCGGTGATCTTCATCGAGTTCTGGCGCGGCGTGCCGCTGATCACCGTGCTCTTCATGTCCTCGGTCATGCTGCCGCTGTTTCTGCCCGAGGGCGTCACCCTCGACAAGGTGGTGCGCCCGCTCGTCGGCGTGGCCCTGTTCTCGGCCGCCTACATGGCCGAGGTGGTGCGCGGCGGCCTGCAGGCCATCCCCAAGGGCCAGTATGAAGGCGCCATGGCCCTGGGCCTGTCCTATTGGCAGATGATGCGCTTCATCATCCTGCCGCAGGCATTGAAACTGGTCATTCCCGGCATCGTCAACACCTTCATCGGCCTGTTCAAGGACACCTCCCTGGTCTCCATCATCGGCCTGATGGACCTGCTGGGCATCGTCCAGAGCTCCCTGGCGGACGCCAAGTGGGCCACCCCCACCACCGCGCCCACCGCCTATCTCTTCCTGGCGATGATCTACTGGACGTTCTGCTTCAGCATGTCGCGCTATTCGATATTCATGGAGAACCTGCTCCATACCGGTCACAAACGATAAGGACCTGCAAGATGAACACGTCCCCGGCCAAGAAACTGGAAATCTCCGATGAGGTGGCCATCGAAATCTCCAACATGAACAAGTGGTATGGAGATTTTCATGTGCTGCGTGACATCAACCTGACCGTCTACAAGGGCGAGCGCATCGTCATCTGCGGCCCCTCCGGCTCCGGCAAGTCCACCATGATCCGCTGCATCAACCGCCTGGAGGAGCACCAGGCGGGCAAGATCATCGTCGATGGCGTCGAGCTGACCGAGGATGTCAAGAAGATCGAGGGCATCCGCAAGGAGGTCGGCATGGTCTTCCAGCACTTCAACCTCTTCCCGCACCTGACGGTGCTGCAAAACTGCACCCTGGCCCCCATCTGGGTGAAGCACATGCCCAAGGCCGAGGCCGAGGACATCGCCATGCATTATCTGGAGAAGGTCAAGATCCCCGAGCAGGCCAACAAGTATCCCGGCCAGCTCTCCGGCGGCCAGCAGCAGCGCGTGGCCATCGCCCGCTCCTTGTGCATGGCCCCCAAGATCATGCTCTTCGACGAGCCCACCTCGGCCCTCGATCCGGAAATGATCAAGGAGGTGCTCGATGTCATGGTCGATCTGGCCGAGACCGGCATGACCATGCTGGTGGTGACCCACGAGATGGGCTTCGCCCGCAAGGTGGCCAACCGGGTGATCTTCATGGACGCCGGCCAGATCGTCGAGCAGAACGAACCGGAAGAGTTCTTCACCAACCCCAAGAGCGACCGCACCAAGCTCTTCCTCTCCCAGATCCTCCACTGACCGGGGCGTGGAACGCATGAAACAAAAAGGCCCTGCGACATACCCGCGGGGCCTTTTCATGCCGTCCGGCCACGGCATCACCAGCTTTTGAAGCACCCTCAAGCCGCCAGCAGCCAGGCCAGTATCAGGTTGGCCAGCAAGGACACCCCGGCCAGCCATTTCCATACCTTCACCGGGTCGCGCTCCAGCAGCGGCGCTTTTTCCCGCATGTCGAATTTCGGATTGGGGCGCGTCAGGTCGAGCTCGAAGGCGCTCATGGTGGCATAGCGTTTCGCCGGAGTCTTGCGCACCGCCTTGTGCAGCGCCGCATCCACC
>JALSNA010000057.1 GCA_026987255.1 Hyphomicrobiales bacterium
TGCCTTCCCGCCCTATCCCATCCACAAGGGCGAGCATGACCGCATGCGCGCCATCGTCGGCGAGCTTTGCGCCAATTGTGACAACGATGCCGGCCGCGCCGCCCTGCTGACCTTCGTCCGCCAGGATTTCCCCGCCTGGCTGGCCCAGCATGTCTCCACCCTGGATACGGTCACCGCCCAGTTCCTCTCCATGCACGGAGTGGAGTAGGGGTGCGCAGCCCCAGGTTTCACAGGATGTAGCGCGACAGGTCCTGATCACGGGCCAGATCGCCGATGCGCTCCTCGACATAGGCGGCGGTGATCTGGATGGTGACATCGTGGCATTCCGGGGCGGTGAAGCTGACCTCCTCCAGCACCCGCTCCATGACCGTCTGCAAGCGCCGCGCGCCGATGTTCTCCACCGTTGCGTTGATATCGGCGGAAATCCTGGCGATGGCGTCTATGCCGTCCTCGGTGAACTCCAGATGCACCTGCTCGGTTTCCATCAGTGCGGTATATTGCTTGACCAAAGAGGCCTCCGGCTCGGTGAGGATGCGCCGGAAGTCCTCGCGGCTCAGGGCCGAAAGCTCCACCCGGATCGGCAGCCGCCCTTGCAGCTCCGGCAGCAGGTCGGAGGGGCGCGCCACATGAAAGGCGCCGGAGGCGATGAACAGGATGTGATCCGTTTTGATGGGGCCATGACGGGTGGCCACGGTGGTGCCCTCGATCAGCGGCAGCAGGTCGCGCTGCACCCCCTCGCGCGAGACATCGCCGCCGGAGCGTTCGGCGCGCGCGCAGATCTTGTCGATCTCGTCGAGAAAGACGATGCCGGAGTTCTCCACCACCGAGCGCGCCTCGGCGATGATCGAATCCTCGTCCAGCAGCTTGTCGCTTTCCTCGTTGATCAGCAGATCGTGGGAATCGCGCACCTTGAGCCTGCGCCGCTTCATGCGCGGGGCAAAAGCCTTGCCCAGCATCTCGGTGATGTTGATCACCCCCATGCCGCCACCGGGCGCGCCGGGGATGTCCAGGGGCATGGCCGGGGCGGCATCGGCCACCTCGATTTCGATTTCCTTGTCATCGAGCTGGCCGGAGCGCAGCTTTTCCCGGAAAGCCTCGCGGGTGGCCTGCGAGGCCCCGGGTCCGACCAGGGCATCGAGCACCCGCTCCTCGGCGTTGTGGTGGGCCTGCCGGCGCACGCTTTGGCGTTTTTGTTCGCGCACCATGGCGATGCCGGCCTCCAGCAGGTCGCGCACGATCTGCTCCACGTCGCGGCCCACGTATCCCACTTCGGTGAAGCGGGTGGCCTCCACCTTGAGGAAGGGCGCATTGGCCAGCGCCGCCAGCCGCCGCGCGATTTCCGTCTTGCCCACGCCGGTGGGGCCGATCATCAGGATGTTCTTGGGCGTGACCTCCTCGCGCAGCGGGCTTTTCAGCTGCTTGCGCCGCCAGCGGTTGCGCAGGGCGATGGCCACCGCCTTCTTGGCCTCGCTCTGGCCGACGATGTGCCGGTCGAGCTGGGCAACGATGTCTCTGGGTGTCAGTTCGGTCATCTTCATGCCGTCCGTCATGATTGCGGATGGCGCAATTGGTGGCACAGAGCCACCCGCCGCGCAAGCCGCCTCTCTTCGATGGGCATCTCTGTCAACTGTCTTGAAGACCATCCTCACCCCCTGCCAACCACCCCGATCATGGGACACTACGGGTGGTTGGCAGGGGGTGAGGATGGACGCGCAAGCGATTTTGGAGACACCCAATGAAATATAAAGAAGCCTTTATATGTTTCTTGCCCCCCTGCGGGCAAGCTGGTATAGAGCGCCCAATGACGCGCCATCGGCCCAGGTGGCGGTATGCGAATTGAACAGGAAAGCAGGACATCATGAGCAAGGATTATATCGTCGCCGACATCAATCTCGCCGATTGGGGGCGCAAGGAAATCGAGATGGCCGAGGTGGAGATGCCCGGCCTGATGGCCACCCGCGAGGAATACGGCCCCAGCCAGCCGCTGAAGGGGGCGCGCATCGCCGGCTCCTTGCACATGACCATCCAGACGGCGGTGCTCATCGAGACTCTCACCGCCCTGGGCGCTGATGTGCGCTGGGCCTCGTGCAACATCTTCTCCACCCAGGATCATGCCGCCGCCGCCATTGCCGCGAAGGGCATTCCGGTCTTTGCCGTCAAGGGCGAAACCCTGGAGGAATACTGGGACTATGCCGACAGGATCTTCGACTGGGGCAATGGCGAGACCGCCAACATGATCCTCGATGATGGCGGTGATGCCACCTTGCTGGTGCGGCTGGGCTCGGAGGCCGAGAAGGATCCTTCCATCCTCGACAATCCCGCCAACGAGGAAGAAGAGGCTCTCTTTGCCGTCATCAGGAAGCGCCTGGCGAAGAACCCGGGCTGGTATTCTAAGGTCAAGGCCAACATCCGCGGCGTCACCGAGGAGACCACCACCGGCGTGCACCGGCTCTATGAGCTGGAGCGCGAAGGCAAGCTGCCCTTCCCGGCCTTCAACGTCAACGATTCGGTGACCAAGTCGAAGTTCGACAACAAGTATGGCTGCCGCGAATCGCTGGTGGACGCCATCCGCCGCGGCACCGACGTGATGATGGCCGGCAAGGTGGCCATCGTCTGCGGCTATGGCGATGTCGGCAAGGGCTCGGCGCAGTCCCTGGCCGGCGCGGGCTGCCGCGTCATGGTCACCGAGGCCGATCCCATCTGCGCCCTGCAGGCGGCCATGGACGGCTTCGAGGTGGTCACCCTGGACGACGACATCCAGCGCGCCGATATCGTGGTCACCGCCACCGGCAACAGGGACATCGTGACGCTGGAGCACATGCGCAAGATGAAGGACTGGGCCATTTTGTGCAACATCGGCCATTTCGACAACGAGATCGACGTTGCCGCCCTGCGCAATTTCAAGTGGATCAACGTCAAGCCGCAGGTGGATCAGATCGTCTTCCCCGATGGCAAGCGCATCATCTTGCTCTCCGAGGGCCGCCTGGTGAACCTGGGCAACGCCACCGGCCATCCCAGCTTCGTCATGTCCGCCTCCTTCACCAACCAGACGCTGGCCCAGATCGAGCTGTGGACGCGCGGCGATCAGTACGAGAACAAGGTTTACGTGCTGCCCAAGATCCTCGATGAGAAGGTGGCCCGCCTGCACCTGCCCAAGCTGGGCGTGAAGCTGACCAGGCTGACGCCGGAGCAGGCCGCCTACATCGGCGTGCCGGTGGATGGCCCCTACAAGCCGGAGCACTACCGCTACTGACCCGAAACTCCGTGACGGAGATCGAGGGCCGCGCTGCCTGGTATGGTCGATGCTTTTTGTCCATGCCCTGGATGAAACATGCCATGATGCGGCGGGATGCACCCATGTTCAAGGAATGTGAGCCATGAGACCATTGGAAAAGGGCGCAAGATTGGTGGTGGCCTCGCACAATCCCGGCAAGGTGCGCGAGATTGACGATCTGTTGCGGCCCTTGGGGTTCGCGGCCGTATCCGCGGGCGAGCTTGGCCTGCCCGAGCCGGTGGAGGACGGCGCAACCTTTGCCGAAAACGCCCTGATCAAGGCGCGCGCCGCTGCCTCTGCTTCCGGCCTGCCGGCCCTGGCCGATGATTCGGGGCTGTGCGTGGATGCCCTGGGCGGTGAGCCGGGCATTCATTCGGCCCGCTGGGGCGGTCCGGACAAGGACTTTGCCATGGCCATGCGCAAGGTGGAGGACAGGCTGCAAGAGGCCGGAGCCACCACCCCGGAGCGGCGCAAGGCCCATTTCGCCTGCGCCCTGGCCCTGGCATGGCCCGATGGCGAGGCGGAAGTGTTTGAAGGCCAGGTGCACGGCCATCTTGTCTGGCCGCCACGCGGCGAAAAGGGCTTTGGCTACGATCCGGTCTTTCAGCCGAACGGCCATGACATCACTTTCGCGCAAATGGATCCGCGTAAAAAGCACGCCATGAGCCACCGCGCCCGCGCCTTCGAGAAATTTCTCGCCGCCCTGCGCGCGGCATCGGCCCGATGAACCCCGATGCGGCAGGCTTCGGGCTTTATGTTCACTGGCCCTTCTGCCTGTCCAAATGCCCCTATTGCGATTTCAATTCCCATGTTCATGATTCCATAAATGTGGAAGACTGGAAAAATGGCTATCTGGCCGCTCTGAAATGGTTCGCCGCGCAAACGGGGCGGCGCGAAATCTCTTCCGTCTTCTTCGGCGGCGGCACACCCTCGCTCATGCCGCCCGCACTGGTGGCGGACATTCTCGATACCGCGGGCCAATTGTGGTCCATGGCGGCGGACGTGGAGATCACCCTGGAGGCCAACCCCACCAGCGCCGAGGCCGGCAAGTTTCGTGATTTCGCCGCCGCCGGCGTCAACCGCCTTTCTCTGGGCATCCAGGCGCTGAATGACGCGGATCTTGGCGCCCTGGGCCGCCAGCACACGGCCAGGGAGGCCATCAAGGCCTGGCGGATGGCCCATGCGATCTTTCCGCGCGCCTCCTTCGATCTCATCTATGCCCGCCCCGGCCAGACCCGCAAGGCCTGGGAAAAGGAGCTGCGCCAGGCCCTGTCCCTTGGTGCGCGGCACATCTCCGCCTATCAGCTCACCATGGAGCCGGAAACACCGTTCCACAAGCGGTATGAAGCGGGGAAACTCCACCTTCCGGACGAAGAAACCGCCATCGCCATGTATGAGCAAACCCGCGCCATCATGGCCGGTGCCGGGCTGGAACTCTACGAGATTTCCAATTTTTCCGTGCCCGGCGCACAATGCCGCCACAACCTGCTCTACTGGCGCTATGGCGAATATGCCGGCATCGGCCCCGGCGCCCATTCCCGCCTGATCGGCCAATCGGGGCAAAGGCGCGCCATCAGCGCCATTCGCGCCCCGGCCCGCTGGCTGGCCAGGGCGCAGCAGGGCGGCATTGAAGAGGATGTCCCCTTGAGCCCCCATGAGGCGGCACGGGAATACCTGCTGATGAGCCTGCGCATGACCGAAGGGCTGGATCTGACCCGCCATGCCGCCCTGGGCGGCGCACCCGTGAATGAAGATGCCTGCGCAGATCTCATCGCCCAAGGGCTGCTGCACAGGCCCGGATCCTCCCGCATCGCCGCGACCAATGCCGGGCGCCTGGTGCTGGATCACGTCATCACGCAACTGGCCTGAGGGAGGCTCCAAAACCCTTGCGCGCCCATCCTTACCCCCTGCCAACCACCCAGGTCATGGGACACCACGGATGCTTGGCAAGGGGGTGAGAATGGTCTTTGAGACAGTTGATGCAGA
>JALSNA010000058.1 GCA_026987255.1 Hyphomicrobiales bacterium
GGCCATTCCCGCAACCGCCGTCAAAATGGCCACCACCGGGATGATGGATGAAAATTTCCGGGTCATGTCCGTTGCCTCCTGTCAATTCGGTGTCCTGACCGGGAGCCTGGCTCCCTTGCCATCTTGCCCCCCCTCCCGGGCAGCGCCGGTCTGGCCTGCATCATAATGCACATGCACCCGGCCAAGGAAGCGGATCCTGTCCATGTTCTGGCCGGTGCGGATGCCCTGGGCCTTGATCCAGCCATTGGTCAGAAGCACGGTGAGCGGCGAATCACTGCTCAGCTCCTTCTCCCGCACCTTTACCAGCGCCCTGGGCGTGAGCAAAGTATAGCGCCCTTTTACCTCTATGCGCACCTTGTCTTTCAAGACCGCCTGCTCTTTCTTGCGGTCATAGATGGCCCTATCGGAGCGAAAGAGAACCTTTTCGCCATTGGTCTTGCGCAACTCTCCATCCACATCCTGCAAGTGAACGAGATTCTTGCTGGCATCGGCGCGCACCGAGCGGCGCGCATGCAGGCGGTATGGCTGGCCCTTGGCGTCTGAGCCGCGAATCACAGACTCCTTGACCGCAGTGGCGTGCTTGTCGCGCATTTCGGCATCCGCCCTGGGCGGGGTGGCGCGATCGGAGACAAAGAGCCCCGCCGTCCAGGCGAACCAGACAATGACGGCGGCGGCCGCCAGCCCCATGGCCATGCCCGCCCAGGCGGTCAGGGGTCTTTTGCGTTTCTGACGGCGCAAACCGGCGAGGGGATCTGTGGGCGCTGTCTCCTTTGGCGGGCGGGCGGGCATCGCTTTCCTGTCTGTTGGCGCCAGATCCAAGGGCCTTGCGGCCTATTCGGCTCCGGCGGAGACATCTGCCGGGTGTTCCTTCCCTGGCTCCTGTGCGGCTTCGGAAGGCCCGGATTCCTCAGAAGCGGCGTTATCGGCCTCGCTGCCGTGCAAAGCCGGGGCATGGGTGAGGACGCGCACCAGGCGCGAGATGGTGGCGCGCATTTCGTGGCGCGGCACCACGGC
>JALSNA010000059.1 GCA_026987255.1 Hyphomicrobiales bacterium
GACGAAATCCGCCGCCCCGGCAAGTTCGAGAGCCCTTTGCAAATCGGCATCGGAAACATCCGCGCCCAGCGTGACGTTCTCGCGCACCGTGCCGTTGAGCAAGATCAGCTCCTGGGGCACATAGCCGATCATCGAGCGCCAGGCATGCAGGTCCAGATCGCGCAAGGGGATGCCATCCACCAATATCTCGCCCGCATCGGGCTGATACAGGGCGGTGACCAGATCGACGATGGTCGTCTTGCCCGCGCCGGAGGGGCCGATGAACACGCTTGTCCTGCCGGCCGGGATGGAAAAGCTGACATCCTTCAAGATGGTTTTGCCAGGATAGGAAAAGCCCACATGCGCAAAGCGGATGGCTTCTTGCAGTCTTGGGGGGATATCGCCGCCGGCATGTTCCGCGGCTTTCCTTGCCGATGCGATCAGCTCTTCTATGCGCCACAGATATGGCTCGTTCTGGGCCACGGTCTGCAGAATACGGAAGGAGCGCGACAGGGTCTTGACAATGCCCAGCATCAGGCCGGCGATGAGACCGACCTCGACCACCGAAACCCTGAGCCAGGAAACGGCGAAATAGAGCGCGCCAAAGACCAGAACGATCGCCAGAATGTTCTGCAGGGCCGTCAGACCGTTGGTGGTCAGCAATACCCGCTTGCGCAGCTTGTTGAGGCGGAAAATATAACGGTCGAACAGTGGCTTGACGCTTTCTTCGCGCCCCATGGCCTTGATGGTCTTGATGGAGGCGAAAACATCGGTGAAATAGGCGCTCAACCCTTCCATGGCCGCCGAGAGCCTGCTGCTGTATCTGCGCGTCAGGCTGATGACGCCCAGCAGGGGGATGAACATGAGCAGGGCCGCCATGAAAAGACCGAAGGACAACCAGCCTGAGATGAATATGATGAGCACCACATAGACAGCCGTGCGCATCAGCAAGGTGGCGGCGAGAATGGCCCGGTCCATGGCGGTGGCGGCATAGTCGGTGAACTGGGCCAGGGAAATGGCCATGCCGCCGAGTTTTTCATTCTGGAACCAGGGCCAGCTGGCCTTGACCAGGGCGGCGAGGATCTTGTGCCTGAGCCGGGCGATGATGTCGGAGATGGTATAGCCGGTGAACAGCAAGATGGCGAACCCGAAGACCTCGCGCAGGACGAGCGCACTGCCCGCCACCAGCGCCAGAGACCACAGCTGGGTGGGCAGGCCGATGGCCTGCGCGGCCTTGAGAACCGCGCCAGCGAAGGGCGAGACCTTCTGGGGCGCATCGCCGCCGGCGGCCATGAGCAGAACGGGCAGCAAGGTGGCCAGCCCCAGCCCCTCCAGCAGGGAATTGAACAGCATCAGGATCAGCAGGATGATGGCCCTGGCTGTTCCCAGACGGGAAAGAACCCTGAAGAGGGAGATGAAGTTCTTCATGGCGAATCAGGGCCCTGTGCATGGCGAAGAGGGGCAGCCGAAAGGCCGCATGAGCCTTCTAGGCCATTGCCGCCCCAAGGCGCAAGGGGCACTGCCGGGGTTCAGATCAGGCCCTTGCGGAAGGCGATGGCCACCGCCTGGGTCTTGTTGGAAGCACCCAGCTTCTGCATGGCGTTGGAAAGGTAAAGCCGCACGGCGGAAACCGACAGCTTCAGCGCTTCGGCCGATTGCGGGCCGGTGCGCCCTTCGGCGGCGAGCAGGAGCACCTCGCGTTCGCGCATGCTGAGGCGGACTTCATCCTCATCGTCTATCTGGCCATCCATGGCGTCCTTCACCCGCTGGTGGAAATAGTGGGCGATGAGATGAAAGTCGGCCGCCAGCTCGCCGCGCATGCCCAGCCAGTCGCGCTCGTTCATGTCGGCATTGATGGAGAACAGCGCCCTTGCGCCATTGGGATCGACAATGGGAAAGGAAATGCCGCGCGCCATGATGCCATAATCCTGCGCTCCGGCGCAGATCTCGCGCGCCTTGGAGGTGGCGGTGTTGACCTCATCCCAGTCCAGCGGCATCATGCGGGCAAAACTGGTCTTGAAGACCGGGTCGACGGTGATGTAGCCGCTCATGCGGTAGCGGCGAATCCAGTTCTCGTCATAGGTGGAGATCCATCCGGCGCGGCCGCTTGTATCGGTCTTGCCCAGTTTCCAGTATGATAGATTGGCAACGCCAAAGCGCCGCCTGAGGGAAGCCATGTAGTTGTAGGCATCATCCAGGCTCTGGAATGGCGACTTGGTTTCTTCAAAAATGTCAAATGCCGTCAAGGGCATGCCAGCATCCCGATCTTTGCGGTTTGTTGTGTCAAATGGATTCCGCTGCCGCGAGAATCAAGCCCCAAGGTCAATGAGCATAACAATATACGCAATTCATTTCAGCTCACTGACGAATTCCGTATCATTTTTATGCTTTCACAGCAAAAAACGGGCCACAGGCATTCCAGGCCTGCCTTTTTTTGCGGGATTTTTCAGGCCTTGCGGCGCCAAAGCCCCCTTCAAGGACGAATCAAGGCGGTCTCAGATGGCCTTGGCGTGGCGGTTTGGGCGGGGCTTGTAATAGGCATCGAAAGCGCCGCAGACGGTGCGCACGAAGAGCCTGCGCTCATCGGGCACGATGACCTCGCCATCTTCCACGCGGCACAGGCCATCGGCCTGCAGGGGCTTGAGCTTCTCCCAGGATTCGGCAATGGCCGCTTCGGGAAAGCCGTGTTTTTCGGCAATCTCGTCCGGCCGCACGCGCAGGAAACACATGAGCTTCTCGATGATTTCGGCGCGCATGAGATCTTCATCCGTATAGGCCACCCCGCGGTCGATGGTCAGCTCGCCATTGTCGATGGCGCTGGCCCACTTGGCCATGTCGCGCGACGACTGGGCAAAGCCCTGCGGCATGGAGGAGATGGCCGACGTGCCAAAGCCCAAAAGCGCATCCGCCGGATCGACCGTATAGCCCTGGAAGTTGCGCCGCAAGGTGCCATTGTCCAGGGCGGCGATCATGGAATCGCCTTCCTTGGCATAATGATCAAGGCCGATGGCGCGATAGCCATTGGCGCACAGCGCCTCGCCCATGGCCAGGGCCTGCTCGTAGCGCGCATCGATGTCCGGCAGGTCCTCATCGCGAATCATCTTCTGATGGCGCTTGAACCAGGGCACATGGGCATAGCCGAACACGGCAATTCTGTCCGGCCCAAGACCGGCGGCCAGCCGCGCGGTTTCGCGCACGCTTTCGATGGTCTGGCCGGGCAGGCCGTAGATGAGATCGAAGTTGACCGAGGCAATGCCGGCCTTGTGCAGATCCTCCACGCACCGGGCCACCTGGTCATAGGGCTGGATGCGGTTGATCAGCTCTTGCACATGGGGATTGAAGTCCTGCACGCCGAAGCTGCCGCGGTTGAAGCCCATGTCCGCCAGGGCGCGGGCCTTCTGCGGCGTGAAACCGCGCGGATCCATCTCCACGGCGATTTCCGCTCCCTCGGCAAAACCGAAATGATCGCGCACCGCCGCCACGATGGCGGCCAGATGCTCCTCCTTCAGATAGGTTGGCGTGCCGCCGCCAAAATGAAAATGGGTCACCCGCCCCTTCGGCCCATTGACCAGTGGCGCGGTCTGTTCGATCTCGCGCAAAAGGCGCTGCACGTAGCGTTCGGCGCGGTCATAGGTATTGGGCACCGTGGTGTGGCAGCCGCAATACCAGCACATCTTCTCGCAAAAGGGGATGTGGACATAGACCGAAAGGGTCGCATCCTCATCGAGAGCGGCCAGCCAGTCCTTCCATGTCCGGTGATCGAAGCCTTCCGAGAACTGCACCGCGGTGGGATAGCTGGTATAGCGCGGCACGTCGGCGGTGGCGTATTTTTTCAATGTGGCGTCCATGAACAGACTTATAGCCTTGCACAAGGACGTGGGCAATCACCTTGCCGGGCCATTGCAAAGTGTTAATGCACGCCAATGCCACTCACCAGGTCGGGGAATCGCCTGGCCTGTTGTGACGATAGGCATCACGGCATCTTGCCTTGCTGCTGCTGTCTTGCGCATGCCTTATGCAATCCCTGTATGCATCCTGGGCATCTCCCAGCTGGGCGCAGGCGCGCATGCAGCGGCCGTATTGGCGCGTCAGCGGGCCGCTCTGGGTGGGGTTTGTCATGCTGTCCAGAATGCTTTCGCAACGGCGCTCGCATCCGGACTGATTCATCGCCCGGGCCGGCAGAAGGAAAACAGCCGGGGCCGCGGCCATGAGGACCAAAAACCTGATGGCATGTTTCATATCCTGGTTCCTTTCATGATGCCCCCTGGTGTAGATATCACCCTCGGAGGAATAGGTGGTCTTGCGGATGCGATATCCGGACTGGGGTTTTTGCAATGCGCTCTTGTGGTATGGCGTTCTGGCCGTAATGGGGCCCAGACCACGGGGGGCAGAACCAGTCCGGTGATATTGGTCACATCCACGGGAGCGCAAATGGCCCCGCCCAGGAACTCGCCGCGGATTGCCTTGAGCGGCACCCAGCGGTCCGCCGCTTCTGCCGCCGGAGAAGCCGCAAGGAGCGCAAGCACCGTCGAGGCGGCCTTCATGCATGCTTTCATGCCCTTTCCTTTCGCGCTTCGCCACCAAGAGCTGCTGGCGGGTTTCAATCGTCCCAGCCGCCTCCATCATCATCTGATGAATCACCATCACCGTCAGCGGTGAACATTCCCCAGAAACCTCCGCCGGAGTCAGCTGTGCCGGCAGTGCTTTCATCGCCGCCGCCACCGGTGTCATCATCTCCCCAGTAGCGCGGATCGTCGATGGTGCTGCCTGAGCGTTTCGCGCCGCCGAAAAGGGCCCCGGCGCCAGCGCCGCCCAGGGTCGTCAGCAAGGCAGCACCGGGCGCGGCATAAGCGCCGATCACCATGCCGGCCAGAGCCCCCAGAACCATCCAGATCAACCGTCTCATGAGATACCTCCCTGGTTTGCGTTTTTCGCCACCGCCCCTTGAACGTTCAGTTTGCCTTTTTCTCCTTGCCGGGAAACACCGGCTTGGCGCGCTTCACCGCTGGTTCGCTGGCCATGCAATGGGAAAAGATCATGGCGCATGTCCTGGCGCGCACCCGGCGGGCCTCGTCACAGGCCTGCGTGTTCTCCTCTGTGCATGGAATGTCCGCTTTCACCCTGTCCATGCATTGGGCAAGCACGTCCTCGCACATGGCGCGGCGCACGGTATTGCCGCTCAAGCCCCCGGCGGCGGCGGGCGGGGCAAAAAAAATTGCAAAAGGAAGGAAGAAAATGAGCAGA
>JALSNA010000060.1 GCA_026987255.1 Hyphomicrobiales bacterium
GCCGGTCTATCGCGAGGGCGACATCATCGTCGTCTCGCCCAACAGCGCCCCCCGGCGCGGCGACAGGGTGGTGGTGCGGCTGAGCGATGGCGAGGTCATGGCCAAGATCCTGGCTCGCAGAACGGCCGAAACCGTGGTGCTCGATTCCTTCAATCCGGATTATCCGCAAAGGGTGGAGCCGGTTTCCAAAATCGTGTGGATGGCGCGCATCCTGTGGGCCAGCCAATGATCCGCAAGGACGTGGATGATGGCTGGTTTCTCTCCTCCCATCCTGCTTTTGGCCCCATTTCATGATATGAGCACGGGCATCCGGCAACCTTTTGGGGGCTTCCCGCCATGCTGTCCGCCGCTTTCAAGGCGCTGAACGATGTTTTCTCGCCCGGCTTTCGCGCCATTTTGTGGAAGGCCCTGGGGCTGACCATCGCCCTGTTCATTGCCCTCATCATCGCCATCGAGGCGGCCATATCGGTCTTTGCCGCCTTTCCCTGGCCGTGGCTGACGACGCTTTTGGCCTGGGCCACCGGGCTGGGCCTCTTTGCCGCCTTCATCTTTCTCATGGCGCCGGTGACCGCGCTATTCGCCGGCCTGTTCCTCGATGACATCGCCGCCCTGGTGGAGCGGCGCGACTATCCGGACGATCCGCCGGGCAAGGAAGCGGGCTTTTGGATCTCTTTGCTCATGGGCGTGCAGTTCGGCCTGCTCATGCTGGCGGTTTTCGCCATCACATTGCCCTTGTGGTTCTTCGCCATCGGCCCGGCCATCATGGTGGCCGCAAATGCCTATCTTCTGGGACGGGAGTTCTTCACCATGATCGCCATGCGTCACATGCCCCGCCGCGAGGCGGCAAGATTGCGCAAGGCCAACGCCGGGCGCATCTTCGCCGCCGGCATCATCCCGGCCCTGCTGGCCCATGTGCCGGTTCTCAACCTTTTCGTGCCGCTCTTCGCCACCGCCTATTTCACCCACATCTACAAGATGATCGCCGCCGAAACGCAATGATCCG
>JALSNA010000061.1 GCA_026987255.1 Hyphomicrobiales bacterium
ATCCGGGCCGCCATGTGCACTATCGCGGGGCTCATGGCGGGCGCTGCCTTGGCCAGCGCCGCGGATGCGCCGGCACCCGATGTCGCCGCCATGGCCGCCCGGCGGGGCAAAAGCACATCCTCATCGGCTTCAGGCTGGTGCGCCAGCCTCTGCGCGAAGGTGGAATCGGCAATCGCTGAAAATTCGTGGTGCCCCTGGCCCGACTCGAACGGGCACGGCCTTGCGGCCGGCAGATTTTGAGTCTGCTGCGTCTACCAATTCCGCCACAGGGGCAAACCAAGGGACATCTCCATCAACTGTCTTGAAAACCATCCTCGCCCCCTGCCAACCACCCGCAGTGTCCCATGACCCAGGTGGTTGGCAGGGGTGAGAATGGGCGCCCATGCGTTTTAGAGACTCCCAGGGGCTGTTATCGGGATAGAAGGCGGATTCGTCAAGGGCCGGCAGGTCCACCGGATCATTTTCTCACAGCAGCGCCACCGTCTTGACCTGGGCATAAACCCGCTTGCCAGGCGCAAGTTCGAGGGCGGCGGCGGACTTTCGCGTGATCGCCGCCAGCAGCGGCACACCGCTCACCTCCAGACGCACCAGCAGCTGGGAAGCGGAAAGTTGCGTCATCTGCGCCACCCTGGCGGGGAATATGTTGAGGATGGAAGTGTCCCGCTGCCGCTCGAGGGTGATGGAGACATCCCTGGCCATGATGCGCAGCCGCGCTTGCGTTCCCGGCTGCAGGGCGGCGCGCGAGACCCAGAAACTGCCACCGTCAAAATCCAGCCGCGTGAGATCCCATTGCGCATCATGCCCCGCGGCAATGGCGCGAATGACCGTGGAGGCCGCCCCGCCATGCCCCCTGGCAATGTCGAGCCTTGTCCACAGCTCTTCCAGCGGGCCTGCTGCCGTGACCTTGCCCTTGTCCATGAGCACCAGGTGATCGGCCAGCCTGGCGGTTTCGTCGCGCGAATGGGAAACATAGACAATGGGAATGGGCAGGCTGGCGCGC
>JALSNA010000062.1 GCA_026987255.1 Hyphomicrobiales bacterium
GAGGGCCTCGTATTCGGCGATGGCTTGCGCCAGGGTCTTGCCATCGGCCTTTGCCAGCTTGCCGCGCCAGCGGGCGGCAAAGGCATCGGTGTCCCTTTCCAGCTTTTCGAGGGCGGCATGGAACTCTTCCGATTCGGGGCCGGGGAAAAGGCTGCCGAGATTCCACGCGGGCAGATCGTGCAAGGTGTTCATGGGGTGGGGCGTCTCCTGGTCATTTGACGATTCATCTCTTTACCTTCTCTAGGTGGCTCCATGCGAGGGGTCTTGCAAGGACTGGTTTTGCCTGCCGGGCAAAAAATGCTCCGCTGGATTTCCAGCATGCCGCAAACCTGTCTCAAAGCGGCAAGAAAGCGCGATTTGGCAAGGGATGATTAACCAAGCCATGCCATCTTGGCGGCCAGACATGTCAAAGCGGGCCTGCCCCCAGCCCCGCCGGATGCACACCAAGCAAAAAGGCAAAACGAACTGATGGCTACCGGCATTCTCATTGTTGAAGACGATCCCACCCAGCGCCGCATCCTGGAAGAGCTGATCCGCCGCTTCGGTTACGAAGCCGTCGTGGCGGAAAACGCCATGAAGGGGCTGGAGATCCTTGCCTCTCCCGTGGGCAAGCGCGTCCAGCTCATCGTGCTCGATCTCATCATGCCCGAAATGGACGGGCTGGAGTTTCTCGAAAAGCTCTCCAGCCAGCGCCCGGACATGCCGGTGGTGGTGCAGACGGCGCAAGGCTCCATCGAGATGGTGGTCAAGGCCATGCGCGCCGGGGCGGATGATTTCGTCGTCAAGCCGGTGAACCCGGAGCGGCTCAAGGTCTCCATCCAGAATCTCATCAAGGTCAATGCCCTGACCGAGGAGGTCAAGCGCCTGAACAAGAAGGTCAAGGGGGCCTTGAGCTTCGATGACATCATCGCCGAAAGCCCCGGCATGCAGCAGGTGGTCAGGCTGGGCCGCCGCGCCGCGGGCTCCAGCATTCCGGTGCTCATCGAGGGTGAATCCGGTGTCGGCAAGGAGGTGGTGGCGCGCGCCATCCAGGGCGAATCGCAGCGCGCCGGCAAGCCCTTCGTCACCGTCAACTGCGGGGCCATTCCCGAAAATCTGGTGGAAAGCACCCTGTTCGGCCACGAGAAGGGCTCCTTCACCGGGGCCATCTCGAAGCACATGGGCAAGTTCCAGGAGGCCTCCGGGGGCACCCTGTTTCTCGACGAGGTGGCCGAGCTGCCCCTGGACATGCAGGTGAAGCTCTTGCGCGTGCTGCAGGAGGGCGAGGTGGACCCCATCGGTGCGCGCAAGCCGGTGAAGGTGGATGTGCGCATCATCTCGGCCACCAACCGCAACATGATCGAGATGGTCAAGGAAGGCACATTCCGCGAGGATCTCTATTACCGGCTGAACGTCTTTCCCATCATGGTGCCACCTTTGCGCAAGCGGGCCGCGGACATTGGCCCGCTGGTGCAGCATTTCATCACCCGCTTCGCCGCCGAGGAGGGGCGCAAGGTGCGCGGCATCTCGGCCGAGGCGCTGCAGATGCTCAAGGCCTATGCCTGGCCGGGCAACGTGCGGCAACTGGAGAACACGGTTTTCCGCGCCATCGTGCTGGCCGAATCGGATGTGCTGACGGTGGACGATTTTCCGCAGATCGCCTCCCTGGTGGAGGGTTACGAGGTCTCGGTGCCCGAAGCGCCCAGACCGGCGGCCGAGCCTGCCCTGCCGAAGGGAGCCGAGGCGGTCATCGGCATGGAGAGCCCGCCGGTGGCCAGCGCCGGACAGGTGGCCGACGGGGTGGCGCTGGGCATTCCGGCGGTGACCGAGGGCGGCCATATCCGCCGCCTGGAGGATGTGGAAAACGACATGATCCGCCTGGCCCTGCAGCGTTACCGGGGGCAGATGTCGCAGGTGGCGCGCAAGCTGGGCATCGGCCGCTCGACGCTCTATCGCAAGATCCGCGCCATGGGGCTGGATGGGGCCGAAACCGGCCGCTCCTGAGCCCGCCCCGGCCGATTTGCCTTGCATGAAAGTCACAGGTGTTCAAAAATGCGCCAGGGGGGCGTGGCTGTGCTTGCATGATTTCATGGGCGGCGATATCTTGGCGCTCATTCAAAGGAGATGTCATGAAACGCCTCAGCGCCCTGTTTCTTTCCGCCGCCATGAGCGTGACTTTTGCGCATCTGGGCGCTGACAGCGCAAATGCCGCGCAAAGCCGTGGCAACTGGTCAGCCCAGAAGCGGGTCAATTTCAAGCCGCGAAGAGCACCGCAAGGTGTCCGCAAGGTCTATCCCGGCCGCCAGTTCAATTTCTTCGGCCTGTTCGGAAACAGGCGCTTCCGCGAACCGGTGGCCGAACGGCCGGTGAGGCGCGCCCGGCCCGCCGTGGCGCTGCCGGAGGAAAAGCCGAAGATATACACCTACCCTGCGCCGCGCACCGTGGCGCTGGCAGATTCCGCCCTGACAGGGGCAAATCCCGACGATACCCTGGCGTTGCTCATCCTTGACACCCTGCGGCTGGGGGTGGCGCGCATTCGCGTCACGCCGGCAAGGCGCAAGGCCCTCTTGAAGTTCTATGCGCAGCGGCAATTCAGGCCGGTGTGGACCTCCCTTGCGGGCATCGACGAGCGGGCCTTTCCGGTGCTGGAAAAACTGGCGCGGGCCCCGGAAGAGGGCATGGAGCCAGCTCTTTACCGCGTTCCTGTGGTGTGGAGCGTCAATGGCGATCTGGAGGAAATCGAAAGCTCGGCGGCCCGGCTGGCGCAGTTCGACATCGAATTGACGGCCGCGGCCCTGCGCTATGCCCAGCATGCCTCGGGCGGGGTGGTCAACCCCAACAAGCTGAGCGCCTATCACGATCTGCATCCGCCCAGGGTGGGAGCCGCCGCGGCGTTGCAAAAACTGGCTGCGAGCGGTCAGCCGGCGCAATGGCTGGCGGCCTTGCAGCCCTCGCACCGGGCCTACCGGATTTTCCGCGCCGCCTTGAAGCGTCTGGGAGCGGGGCAAAAGGAAACGCCCTTGGCGCCCATCGCGGCGGGGCCGGTCATCCGTCCCGGCGGGTTTGACGAGCGTCTGCCCCTGATTCGCCAGCACCTGATCCGCCTGGGATTGATGAATGGCGGACAGGGAGCGAAAGAGGCGGCCCTGCACAAGCCGCAGGGCAATGGCGAAGTGGCCAATGACGCCATTTCCGAAAACGATCCCAATATTTACGATGCCAAACTGGAGCGCGCCATCCGGGCTTTTCAAAAAAGCGCCGGGCTGCGCGCCGATGGCCTGATCGGCAAGGGAACCTTGCGGGCGCTCAATGGCCGCCGGGGCGGCGGGGTTTCCGCCAGAATCCGCAAGATCAGGCTCAACATGGAGCGGTTGCGCTGGGAGCCGCGCGATTTCGGCCGGACGCATTTCCTGATCAACCAGCCGGCCTTCGAGGCCTATCTGGTGCGCAATGGCAAGACGGTGTGGAAGACGCGTGTCATCATCGGCAAGCCGGACAAGCAGACGGCCTTTTTCAACGACGAGATGGAGACGGTGGTTTTCAATCCCTACTGGGGGGTGCCGCAATCCATCCTGACGCGGGAAATGATGCCGCGGCTGATGCGCGATCCGTCCTATCTGGACCGCAAGGGATTCGAGGTCTATGACCGGCGCGGGCGCAAGATCAGTTCGGCCTCGGTGGACTGGTATGCCTATGGCGGGCAAAGGAAGGTTCCCTTCACGGTGCGCCAGCAGCCGGGGGCGCGCAATGCCCTGGGGCACATCAAGTTCCTGTTCCCCAACAAGCATTCCATCTACATGCACGATACGCCCTCGCGCGGGCTGTTCAGCCGCAAGCGGCGGGCCTTTTCCCATGGCTGCGTGCGGGTGCAAAAGCCCAAGGAAATGGCGGAGCTGGTCACCGGCCTTTCCCGCCGGGCCATCGAGGCCAAGATCGCGGCAGGCGAAAACGACCGCATGAACCTGAAGCACAAGATCCCGGTGCACATGGCCTATTTCACCGCCTGGCCGGATGATGCCGGGCGCATCCACTATTACGCGGATGTCTATGGCCGCGACAAATTGCTCGACAAGGCGCTGAAGAAAACCATCCGGGCTTTGCGGGTCATGCCCCTGAGCAAGATCGCCCGCAACTGATCAGGGTTTGTGGATTCCCGCCAGGGTCAGCAGGTGCGCCAGGGCCATGAGGGCCATCACGGCGCCGAAGAACATGACCGGCGTGGTGGGGATGAGCGGCATGTCATGGTGCTTGCGCCAGCGGTTCTCCCGCCAGCCGGCCCAGGCCACCAGGGCAGCCCCGGCAGCCATCCCCAGGGCCGTCAGACAGGTTTCACTGCAAGCAAACATGCCTTGCCATATGCGGGGTGAAAATGGGCGCGTCAAGGGCAGCGTTGGAAAGGCACATTCCCTTGGGGAGAAGTGGGTGAAATTCGCGCATGGATTGAATATTCATAAATTTTTAACAAATCATGGGCAAATTCTCTCTAGATGCCGGATAACCTCCGGGTGCGTCAACTTGTCAGCCATGACCTGTTGTCATATAGTGGCCGCACATCGGGCGCAAAGCTGGATGTGTGGGGGCTGTGTGGACATGGGGAATGGCGGGATAGCGTGAAACCATGAAAAAAGCAGCCATGATATTGAAGGCGGCCATCGTGTTGCCGGGGGCGCTTGTGGCGGCGTGTTCCAGTGTGCCCGATCCCGAGCCCGTCATTTCGGACGTTTCCAGCTTCCAGTCACCAGCCATCCAGCGCACCCTGGCGGCGGGCGATCGCGTCAAGATCATCGTCTTTGGCTCTGACAAGGTCTCCGGTGATTACAGGCTCGATGCGTCCGGCCGGCTGGCGCTCAATGGCTATGGCAAGGTGCAGGCCGCCGGCCTGACAACCCGCCAGCTCGAAGAGCAGATTGCCGCCCTGATGGCAAGCAAAGGCATCCCCGATGCCCGCGTCAGCGTTCTGGCCGAAGAAGGCTGATGAGGCCTCTGAGCCGCCTTCAGGCCTGTTTCATAGTCGCATGTGAAGTATTCACAACAGATTGAATACACAGCATTTTCTGGCATTCTTACAATCCGTGAATTGCAAGGTTCTGACAGATTTTCTGTCAGAACCTTGCAATTTACTTGGGGCCAAAAATGATGT
This sequence comes from Hyphomicrobiales bacterium, assembly GCA_026987255.1. Taxonomy (GTDB): domain Bacteria; phylum Pseudomonadota; class Alphaproteobacteria; order Rhizobiales; family Aestuariivirgaceae; genus Thermopetrobacter. Next base: position 5,120 of record JALSNA010000062.1, read on the forward strand.
CCTGCTGACGCCGGGCCGCCCCAAGTCAGCAGGACGCCTTGTTTTTCCTGAA
>JALSNA010000063.1 GCA_026987255.1 Hyphomicrobiales bacterium
AATACTTCACATGCGACTCGTAAAGCCCGTCCGGGTATCTCCTGGAGAGGACAAAAAGGCCCGCACCGTCTGGCGCGGGCCTTTATCTTGCCCTTCAGCCGAACAGGATCAGGTGCGAGGTGAGGATGGCGCAGATGCTCACCAGGCCAAAGAGAACGAACAGGCCCGCCGCCAGTCCGGTCAGGCGGCGCAGGCGCGCCGATGGCGCTTGCGCCCCTGACAACAGCGCCAAGGCCGCCGTTCCCAGCGACAGGGCCGTGGCCGAAAACAGCGGCAGGTAGAGCGCATAGCCGATGAAGCCATATTGCGGCTTCATGATGCAGAACGGGCAATGATGGGTGGGGGCCTCATAGATGTAGGACGAGACCGCCGAGATGATGGCAACGATGGCAACGGCGAAAAACACCGCCCCGGCCAGCCCGAAAGCAATCGCCCAGGCGCGCCGCCGCATGGCCAGCGGAGCCAGCGCCAGCAGCAGGCCCAGGCCGCCAAAGAGCGCATAGAGCGCCAGCTTGGGATCGGCCGAGGCCAGATCCGCCTGGATTCCGGCCCCTTCCGGCGTGAACAGCTTGGAGCAGCACGAGGTGATGACATTGGGATCGAGGTTGAGAAAATAGAGCCATTGCAGGATGCCCGCCGCCAGCACCAGCGGGGCGAGCAGCAGCAAAAGGGCATACTTGGGCCGCGTCAGGGGATAATCCGGCGCTGCCGCATCGGCGGCATTGACAATGAGCCACACAGAGGCGGTGAAGAATACCGCGATCTGCAACAGGAAGGCGGGCATGCCATAGCCATTGACGTTGATGGTGCCCAGGGCGCACATGGCCCCGGTAAAGAGCACCGCCATGCGGTCGGCATTGTGAACGAACAGGATCAGGGCGGCCAGCTGCAGCAGCATGACCAGGCGGATGGCGGTGGAGACCAGCCAGGTCTGCTTCTCCATGGCGATCTGGCGCGCATGGCCCGAGGCCGGATCCCAGAAGCGCAGCACCCGCAGGGCAAAAAGCGCCCCGTATGCCAGCACCGCCATGGAGACCGCCGAGGCCAGCAACAGGGCCATGATGGGCGGATCAAAGATCATCGCGCCCTCCTGTGCTGGTATCCAAACCCCATTCCACGACTTGCGTCATGAGCGCAATTCCTCCCCTCCCTGCAAGGGCAGTGCTGTCGCATTTGGCCAAAATGCAATCGTGCTCTTGCGGTCAAGCCGCCGGATTTGCCAGTTCAGCGTGAACTTTCCGGCATGACACTGACGACGGCCCCGCACTCCAACGTCATTCCCGCGGAAGCGGGAATCCATCGCACCTTTCGGAACGGGTTTATGCAAAATATATGTAACAAACTGAAACCAAAGGAGAAAATCGTCAACGGCATTGGCCAAATGGCAACGTGCTCTGGATCCCCGCTTTCGCGGGGATGACGAGGGGAGCGGAGATGACGAGGGGAGCGGGGATGACGAGGGGAGCGGGGATGACGAGGGGAGCGGGGATGACGTGAGAGACAGGTTTTCAGAATGGTTCCTAGACGCCAGTGTGCCTGCGCAGGAGTGACGTTGAAGAGAGAACCATGTGAGCGCACCAGCGACAGACCCGGGCTTTTGGAATGAGGCCTGGATACCGGTGCGCTTTCCTGGGCCTGAAAGAATCGCCGCCATCATCTTTCCTCCACCGTGGCGATGCGGCCATCTTCCATGTCCACCACCACATCCACCACATCGGCATTGAAGATGCGCTCGTCGTGGCTGGTGATGATGATGCTCTTGCCGGCCTGCTTGAGTTGCCGCACCTCGTCGAGGAACTGCCCGGCGAGGCGCGAATCCAGATTTGCGGTGGGCTCATCGGCGATGATCCATTGCGGATCGTTGATGAGGGCGCGCGCTATGGCCACCCTTTGCGATTCGCCGCCCGAGAGCACCTCCGTTTTCATCCGCGCCTTGTGGGCGAGCTGGAAGCGCTCCAGCAGCGCCCCGGCGCGCGCCCGCAGGCCGCGGTAGTCCGGCCCCAGCGGATAGGCGGGGATCATGACGTTCTCGATGACGCTCAGCCCGCGGATCAAATTGAAGCGCTGAAAGACGAAGCCGAAGGTCTCGCGCCGCACGGCGGCCATGAAATGCTCCGGCAGGGCGGAGATGATCCTGCCATCCAGCCGGATGCGCCCGGAGGTGGGCCGCGCCAGACAGCCCACCAGGGTCAGCAAGGTGGTCTTGCCCGATCCCGACGGGCCCTTGAAGACCGTCACCCTGCCTTCGGGAATGGTTAGCGAGACATCGCGCAGCGCCACAACCTCGTTGGGCTGGCCCTCGTTGTAGATCTTGGTGACTTCGTTCAGCTCGATCATCGCATCACCACGTCAGGGTCGGTAATGGCCGCCTTCCAGATGGGCACCAGGGTGGCGGCGGTGAAGGGAATGATGGTGATGAAGGCCAGCGTGACCAGTTGCAGCCTGTCCACCGAAGGGGTCAGATGAATGCGCGGATAGAGCACCGACCAGCCCTTGAGCACCGGGGCGAGCACCCCGGCATCGAAGAAGAAGACATGGGCATAGGCGCCCGCAACGCCGATGATGAAGGCGGCCAGCGAGATCAGCGCACCTTCCCAGAACTTCATCGCCAGAATGTCCGAGGTCTCCCAGCCCAGGGCCTTGAGAATGCCGATCTCGCGCCGCTCCCCGGCCGACAGCCCGGAGGCCTTGTCGAAGGCGAATATGGCAAAGGCCACCAGGGCGGCGCTGAGCATGGCCAGAACGATGCCCTCGCGCCAGGAAAAGACGTTTTCATAGGTGCGCAGTATGTCGGCGCGGGTGATGACCCGCGCGGTGGGCAGAAGGCGCGAAATCTTCTCGACGATCTTGGCCACCTCGTTGCGGTTGCGCACCTGCATGGAAATGTCGGTGAACCCGGCCCCTTCGGGCAGCGAGAAGAAGCGCAGGAAATCGGCGCGCGCCATGAGCACCAGATCGGCGCTCATCAGCTCCGATGTTTCGGGCAATGTGCGCTTGATCTTGAGCTTGAAGAGCTTGCCGGAGGGCGACAGCAGCATCAGCCAGCCCAGGTTGCGCCCATCGCGCAGCCGCTTGATGGAGGCCCCGATGATGGTCTCGCCGGGTTTGAGGGCATAATCCGGCTTGTCCGCCGGGGGTGTCATGACAGTATAGTTCGCGCCGGTGGCCTTGTCATAGAAATAGCCCCACAGGCGGCCCTGGACATGGCGCGCCCCGCGCATGTGGCGCAGCTTGTCCAGCCATTGGGGCGGGGCCAGGGCATGGCGGCCCATGACCAGGTTCTGCACCGTCACCTCCGGTGCGCCCTGCAGGGCGGCGGCGGCCTCGCGGCGCAGCGCCGAGCCGAAGAAGATCACCGAGGCGAGGATGAAGATCATCAGCGCATAGACCCCCAGCAGCATGGCGTTGCGCCCCTTGCGGCGCAGGGCGGCGGCGAGGGTGAAATCCACCAGGTAGCGCTGGCGGGCCAGCCAGGTTTTCATGATCCGCCCTCCTTGCCGATGGTGCTGGCAAATCCCCCCGTGGGGCCGAAGCGGCGCGGCGGCGAGGCCAGCGAGCCGGTGGGGAAATGCTCGAAACTCATGGGCGCATCCTGAAAGGGGCTGAACAGATCGGCCTGGGACAGATGGCGCACGAAGCGCGCCTCGCTGAACAGGGCGATGTCGGTCAGCCCCAGGTCCGCGCTCATTTTCGCCATGCGGCTGATGGCCGGCCCGTCGCGCCCGGCGCGCACAAGGCCATGGCCGGCCTCCAGCGCAAGCGCGCCAAGACCGGTGGCCAGCAGGGCAAGGACAAGCGTGGATTTGCGCATGGGTTTTGCCCCCTTGCCTATTTCAATTCCTTGCCGTGGAGGATGAACCTGCCATCGTCCAGACCCAGCAACATGGGCATGTCCACGTCCTGAAAGCGGATGATCGCCTTGCCGTGGTGATCCTTCATGAACTCCTTGGCGTCATACATGTCCGGATGCGGGACGAGCTCGTGCCCCATGGGGCCGGTGACATCGGAGCCGATGACATAGAGGGCCTTTTTCGCATCGATCATTTCAGTGGAGTAATAGGCGGTGACGCCGAAATGTTTCACATCCTTCTGCCGGTGGCCGTGGGTATCGTATTTTTTCATGTTCAGCCAGAACTTGAAGGCATCCTTGGCGCCATCGAAATGCACATGGGTTCCATCCGTGAACTCCATGGTGGCGATCCATTCGTAATAGCGCGCCGGAAACATGCCGCACACCGGGCAGGCATCATGCTCGGTGGGCTTGGGCAGATGCAGGCGCGGCGCGGCGTTGCGGGTGTCCTCCACACCGGCGGCCATCGCCGGGGCAGCCAGGGTCAGGGCGCATGCCGCGATGAACAGGCGGCGGGAGATACGGGACATGGCGATTTCCTTGAAAAAGGGGAGATGGCAAAGGGGGCGCACGCCCCCCTGCCGTTTCGGGAATGGAATGAGAGGGCCATCAGCCCTTGGAGTTCATTTTCATCATTTTCATCTTCTTCATCATGTGGGCGCGCTTTTCCGCCCGCATCTTGCGCGAGCGGGCGCTGTCGGCCCCGAGACTCTTGTAGGCTTCCGCCAGGGCCTCGTCGAAGCCCACCGTTTTCGCGCCGGTGGCCTTGGCCTTGGCGGCATCGGCATAGGCCCACTTGCGCACCTTGGTCATGGTGCCCATCTTGGTGGGATCGATGATATAGGTGGCCTTTTCCACCTCCACCAGCGGCTTGACCTTGGCATCCGCGCCGGCATCGCCCACCCAGATTTTCTTCGGCCCGCGATCCAGATTGATGGCAAAAGCCACCGCTACGCAACGGATGGAGCAGGTGCCCTCCGCCGTGCCGTCGTCATACTGGATCAGGTGGCGTGTGTGGCTCCACATCTTGCGGTCCATGCCGCAATAGGGGCAGCGCGGATACTTCTTGAACTCATCCCTGGTGGGATTGGCATCCTTGATGACCGGCGAATTGACGCCATGCTCCTTTTGCCAGACCCAGGGCGGGGTCATCTTCATCTTGGCGAAACCGGCCCTGGCGCCAGCTGCCAGACCGACGGCCGCGATGGAGGCCGCGCTCAGCAATTCTCTGCGATTCATGGTGATGTCTCCTGATTTTTCCACGGAGATCCGCGCGCACAAGCCCGCTTGCCTGGGTGCAAGGCGGCGCGGATGGTTGCTC
>JALSNA010000064.1 GCA_026987255.1 Hyphomicrobiales bacterium
TTGTTTCTTTTATCTGTGTGCGCAAAGCAGGTTTGCGCACTCGCTCCGGCCCGCGCCCCCGCCCAACCACCCAGAGGATACGCAAGTGGTTGGGCGGGGGCACGGGCCTTGTTTCTTTTGTCTGTGTGCACAAATGGGATTTGTGCACTCGCTGTGGCCACTCCCGTTTTTTCCTTGTCATTGCCGGACTTGATCCGGCAATCCATGGCGGCGGGCTGTTGTGTGGATGCCCGGATCAAGTCCGGGCATGAGGCCTGAAATCATCATCCGGGCATGACTTTGCGAACATGGCCTGGCCAAAAACTGCCGTCCCCGGCATGGGTATATGTCGGACAAACCCTTGCGGTGAATTTCAAATCTCCCCTGTTCCTCCCGGCATCGTCCTTTCCACCTCTCCCGCGTGCAAGGCATAGACCTTGCCATTGGCGGTTTCCAGCATCAAGGCGCCATCTTCTCCCAGTTCCCGGAAAATCCCGCTCAAGAGCGCCTTTCCGGTGTTCACGCTCAGCCGTTCGCCCAGCCCCCAGGCGCGCCTTTGCCAGGCGGCGCGCACCGGCGCAAAGCCCCTGGCCCGCCACAGGTCATGCCAGCGGGCGAAGCTGTCTTGCACATATCCGGCAAGGTCCTGCGCGTCCAGCGTCAAACCATGGGCGGCCAGGCTGGTGGCGGGCCAGCGCACATGCTCGGGATGGCCGGCCAGATTCATCCCCCAGCCGATGATGACCAGGCTGCCGCCGCGCCCTGATCGCGCCTCGCTTTCCAGCAGTATGCCGCCGAGTTTTTCATCCCCCAGGAGAATGTCGTTGGGCCATTTCAGCCTCAGGGCATCGGCAATATCGGCCCTGCCCCGCCGCCCGGCCAGGGCACGCAGGGCCTTGTGGGCGGCCAGGGCGGCAACGAAGGACAGTTGCGGCAGATGGGCGCGCGGCGCATCCTCGATCAAAAGGGCCGACAGCGCCAGATTGCCCTCCTGGGAGAACCATTCACGCCCCTTGCGGCCGCGCCCTGCCCTTTGCCTGCGGGCCATGATCCACAGCGGCGCCTGCTGCCCGGCGGCCAGCCGCCTGCGCGCCTCGGACTGGGTGGACTCCACCTCGCCGACAACGATGATCCCGGCGCGCGGCATGCTGCCGGACTACAGAAACGCCACGATGGCGCTTTGCGCCAGGGTGACCACCGGGCCGGGCCAGGCGGCGAAGCCGAGCACGAAGATGGTGGCCAGGGCGATGATGAGCTTGAGCTCCATGGGCATGGGAGAGACCGCATCCCTGGGCTCGTCGAAATACATGACCTTGACGATGCGCAGGTAGTAGACGGCGGAAACCACCGAGGCCAGAACGCCGATGATGGCCAGCGTCAGCATGCCCGCCTTGATGGCCGCCAGCAGGACGAAATACTTGGCGAAGAACCCGGCAAGCGGCGGAATGCCGGCGAGCGAGAACATGAGCATGGCCAGGGCGAAGGCCAGGCCCTTGTTGTGGCGCGCCAGACCGGAAAAGTCCTCGATGGTCTCGATGGCGCGGCCATCGCGGCGCATGGCGATGATGCAGGCGAAGACCCCGGCGGTCATGACCAGATAGATGACCAGGTAGATGATCGCCCCGCGCAGGCCCATCTGGCCGCCCGCCGCCAGGCCGATGAGCACATAGCCCATGTGGCCGATGGAGGAATAGGCCATGAGACGCTTGATGTTCTGCTGGGCGATCCCGGCAAAGGCGCCCAGCGCCATGGAGGCGATGGACATGAAAATCAGCACCTGCCGCCACTGATCCGAGGCGGCCGGGAAGGCCTCGTAGAGAACCCGGATGATCACCGCCATGGCGGCGATCTTGGGGGCGGCGGCGAAAAAGGCGGTCACCGGGGTGGGCGCGCCCTCGTAGACATCCGGCGTCCACATGTGAAAGGGCACCGAGGAAATCTTGAAGGCCAGACCGGCAAGGATGAAGACCAGGCCTATGGTGACGCCGACATGCATCCCGCCCTTGATGGCGGTGGCTATGCCGGCGAAGGAAACCGTTCCGGCAAAGCCGTAGACAAGGGATGCGCCATAGAGCAACAGACCCGAAGAGAGCGCGCCGAGGACGAAATATTTCAGCCCCGCCTCGGCCGAGCGGGTGGAATCGCGGTTCATGGCGGCCAGGACATAGAGCGCCAGGGCCTGCAGCTCCAGGCCCAGATAAAGGGCTATCAAGCCAGCGGCGGAGATCATGGTCATCATGCCCAGGGTGGCCAGAACGATGAGCACCGGATATTCGAAGCGCTCCATCTTCTCCCATTTCATGAAATGCACCGACATGATGATGGCCAGGGCCGAGGCAAAAAGGGCCAGGGCCTTCATGACCCTTGCCAGGCCATCGGTGACGAAAGCGCCGTTGAAGGCGCTGACCTTGCCCTCCCCGCTCATGAAAATGACCATGAAGGCGGCCACGCCGAGGGCCAGAAGGCTCAGGGAATTGATCAGATCGGCACTTTTGTCCTTGCGGAAGACGCCGATCATGAGAAGCGCCAATGCCATGAGCCCCAGGGCGATCTCCGGTCTGGCGGCAAAGAACAGATCGTTGTGCATGATCCCGAAACCTCGTTATTGCGCCACGGCCTGCTGCACGCTGGCGGCCATGTCGAGCCCCGCCTGCACCTGTCCCAGCAGGGCATTGACGGAGTGATTGAAAATATCGGTGACCAGCGCGGGCTGGATGCCGAACAGAATGGTCAGGATGGCCAGCGGCAGCAGGATGGAGGCCTCGCGCCAGGTCATGTCGGTGATGGATTTCAAGGTCTCCTTCTCCAGCGGGCCGAAGAACACCCGCCGGTAGAGCCACAGGGCATAGGCGGCGGAGAGAATGACGCCGGTGGTGGCGAAGAAGGCCACCCAGGTGTTGCTCAGGAAGGCCCCGGTGAGGGAGAGGAACTCGCCGATGAAGCCGGAGGTGCCCGGCAGGCCGACATTGGCCATGGTGAAGAGCATGAAGATGAAGGCATACATGGGCATGCGGTGCACCAGCCCGCCATAGGCGGCGATCTGCCGGGTGTGCAGGCGGTCATAGATGACGCCGACGCCGAGGAACAGCGCCCCGGAGACCAGCCCGTGGGAAATCATCTGGAACATGGCGCCATCCAGCCCCTGCTTGTTCATGGCGAAGATGCCCATGGTGACGAAGCCCATGTGGGCGACGGAGGAATAGGCGATGAGCTTCTTGATGTCCTCTTGGGCCAGGGCCACCAGGGAGGTGTAGACGATGGCCACCACGGAAAGGACGAAGACGAAGGGGGCGAACATCTCGCTGGCCAGCGGGAACATGGGCAGCGAAAAACGCAAGAAGCCATAACCGCCCATCTTCAACAGGATGGCGGCGAGCACCACGGAGCCGGCCGTGGGGGCCTCCACGTGGGCGTCGGGCAGCCAGGTGTGCACCGGCCACATGGGCATCTTGACCGCGAAGGAGGCGAAGAAGGCCAGCCACAGCCAGGTCTGCATGCCGGCCGGGATCGCCGAGGGCTTGGCCAGAAGCTGGGCAATGTCGGTGGTGCCGGTCTGCCAGTAGATGGCCATGATGGCAAGCAGCATGAAGACCGATCCGGCCAGGGTATAGAGGAAGAACTTGAAGGTGGCGTAGATGCGGTTCGGCCCGCCCCAGATGCCGATGATGAGGAACATCGGGATCAGCCCGCCCTCGAAGAACAGATAGAAGAGCACCAGATCCAGCGACACGAAGACGCCGATCATCAGGGTCTCCAGGACGAGGAAGGCGATCATGTATTCCTTCACCCGCTTGTCCACATGCCAGGAGGCGAGAATGACGCCGGGCATGAGGAAGGCGGTGAGCAGGACAAAGGGCAGGCCCAGCCCGTCCACGCCCAGATGATAGCTCATGAGCCCGAACCAGCCATAGCGCTCCTGGAACTGGAAGCCGGGAGCGGCAGGGTCGAAGTTGCTCCACAGGATGAGGCTGAGGATGAAGGTGAAAGCGGTGGTGAACAGGGCCGTCCAGCGCATGTTGCGCAGGGCGATTTCATCCTCGCCGCGAATGACCAGGATGAACAGCGCCCCGATCAGCGGCAGCAGGGTAACGGCGGAAAGTATCGGCCAGCCGGACATGGGTTCAGCCTCCCATCATCATCAGGTAGGTCACCAGCGCCGCCAGGCCGAGCAGCATGGCGAAGGCGTAATGGTTCAGATAGCCCGTCTGCAGGCGCGAGGCCCAGGCGGTGACATCGAGCACGCGGGCGGCCACGCCATTGGGGCCGAAGCCGTCGATGACCTTGCCATCGCCGCCCTTCCACAGCAGGCGGCCGAGCCAGAAGGCGGGGCGCACGAAGATGCGCTCATAAAGCTCGTCGAAATACCACTTGTTATAGAGGAACAGATAGAGGGGACGGAAAATCTCCGCCAGCTTCTCCGGGATGGCCGGGCTGGCGATGTAGAACAGCCAGGCGGTGGCGAACCCTGCGGCCATCATCACCGTGGCGGCATATTTCGCCCAGGCGGGGGTTTCATGCATCAGGTGCAGGATCTCGTTGTGGGGGCCGCGATAGATGGCCTTGCCCCAGAAGACGGCCTCGGATGCGCCGATGAACTTGCCGGCGAAGAGCACCCCGGCAAAGAGCGCCCCGGCAGCCAGGACATAGAGCGGCAGGATCATCACCGGCGGGCTGTCGTGCACCCTGGCCAGGGTCTCGCGCGAGACGCGGGACTTGCCGTGGAAGGTGAGGAACATCAGCCGCCATGAATAGAAGGAGGTGAAGAGGGCGGCGATGACCAGCATCCAGAAGGCAAACATGCCGGGTTGCGAATGGGCCGCGAAGGCGGCCTCGATGATGGCGTCCTTGGAGAAGTAGCCGGCGGTGAAGGGAAAGCCGGTGAGCGCCAGGGTGCCCACCAGCATGAAGAACCAGGTCTTCTTCAGGTAGGGGAAGAGCCCGCCCATGCGGAACATGTCCTGCTCGTCGCTCATGGCGTGGATCACCGAGCCGGCGCCGAGGAACAGCAGGGCCTTGAAGAAGGCATGGGTGAACAGGTGGAACATGCCCACCCCATAGGCGCCCACACCCATGGCGACAAACATGTAGCCCAGCTGCGAGCAGGTGGAATAGGCGATCACCCGCTTGATGTCGCGCTGCACCAGGCCGACGGTGGCGGCGAAGAAGGCGGTGATGGCGCCGATCAAAATGACCACGTTCTGGGCCGCGGGGGCCAGCTCGTAGAATGGCGAGAAGCGGGCCACCAGGAAGACGCCGGCGGTGACCATGGTGGCGGCGTGGATCAGGGCCGAGACCGGGGTCGGGCCCTCCATGGCATCGGGCAGCCAGGTGTGCAGCAGAAATTGCGCCGACTTGCCCATGGCGCCCATGAAGAGCAACAGGCAGATGGTGGTGAGGATGTCATGTTCGCCACCGAGGAAGGGAAAGGTCTTGCCGGCCATGGCCGGGGCGGCCTCGAAGATGGCCGTGAACTCGATGGAGCCGAAGACGGCGAAGGTGGCGAAAATTCCCAGGGCAAAGCCGAAATCACCGACGCGGTTGACCACGAAGGCCTTGATGGCCGCGGCATTGGCCGCCGGGCGGGTATACCAAAAGCCGATAAGCAGATAGGAGGCCAGGCCGACGCCCTCCCAGCCGAAAAACATCTGCAACAGGTTGTCGGAGGTCACCAGCATGAGCATGGCGAAGGTGAAAAACGACAGATAGGCGAAGAAGCGCGGCTGGTGCGGATCGTGGCTCATGTAGCCCAGGGAATAGACATGGACGACTGCCGAAACGGTGGTCACCACCACCAGCATGACGGCCGAGAGCATGTCGATGCGCAAGGCCCAGGGGGCCACAAGCCTGCCCGAGCGCAGCCATTCGGCCACCACGACCCTGTAGGTATGGCCGGCGGCGACGTCGAAGAAGGCATACCAGGAGAGCACCGCGATGACGATGAGCAGGCCGGTGGTCAACAGCATGGGCCAGCGCGGGCCGTCATGGGCATGATGGTGGCCCTCGCCATCATCGGCATGCTCCACGGCCGGCGGCGCGGAGCCTGCATACCTGAACACAGCGGTGCCCGCCAGACCGGCGATGAGGGCGCCCAGCAGCGGCAGGAAAACGATTGTCAGAAAGACCGTGTTCACTGATCCCTACCCCTTCAAGCTGTTGATGTCATCCACCGAGATGGAGCGGCGGTTGCGGTAATAGGCGACGAGAATGGCCAGGCCGATGGCCGCCTCGGCCGCCGCCACGGTGAGGATGAGCATGGTGAAGATCTGGCCCACGAGATCGCCCAGATGGCCGGAGAAGGCCACCAGGTTGAGATTGACGGCCAGCAGCATGAGCTCCACCGACATGAGGATGACGATGACGTTCTTGCGGTTGACGATGATGCCGAAGACGCCGATGGCGAAGAGAATGGCGGCCACGGTCAGGTAATGTTCCACGCCGATGATCATGATGACAGCCCCTCCCCCGGTTTGACATCCACAAGTTTCGATGCCTCCTTGCGGCGGCGCGCCGACTGCTCGGCCGGTTTCTGGCGGCGCACGTCCTTGCGGTGATGCAAGGAGAGCACGATGGCGCCGATCATGGCCACCAGCAGGATGAGCCCGGCCATCTCGAAATAATAGACGTAATTCGTATAGAGCACCCGGCCCAGGGCCTCGGTGTTGCTCACCCCGGCCGGCATGGGCGCGGCGCGCAATTTCAGCGCATCGGGAGCCGAGATCCAGGCGGAAAAGACCATGATGAGCTCGGCCACCAGGACCAGGGAAACCGCCAGGCCGGTGGGCAGATAGGTGGCCATGGAGGCGCGCAGCTCGGAGGTGTCGATATCCAGCATCATGACCACGAAGAGGAAGAGCACCATGACCGCGCCGACATAGACGATGAGCAGCAGCATGGAGAGGAACTCCGCCCCGGCGAGCAGGAACAGCCCTGAGCCATTGAAGAAGGCAAGGATGAGAAAGAGCGCGGCATGCACGGGATTGCGCACCGACACGACCAGCAGGGCCGAGATCAGCAGGAAGGCCGCGAACATGTAAAAAAACAGGGCGACAGTCATGTGCCGTTTTCCTTTTTCAACCCATCATCAGCGCCAGGGCGCGTCCAT
>JALSNA010000065.1 GCA_026987255.1 Hyphomicrobiales bacterium
TCAGCGCCAGGGCGCGTCCATGCGGATGTTGGCGGCCAGCTCGCGCTCCCAGCGGTCGCCATTGGCCAGCAGCCTTTGCTTGTCATAGAAGAGCTCCTCGCGGGTCTCCGTGGCATATTCGAAATTCGGCCCCTCGACGATGGCCTCCACCGGGCAGGCCTCCTGGCAGAAGCCGCAGAAGATGCACTTGGTCATGTCGATGTCGTAGCGGGTGGTGCGGCGCATGCCATTGGTGGGGGCGGCCTCGATGTGGATGGCCTGGGCCGGACAGGTGGCCTCGCACAGCTTGCAGGCGATGCAGCGCTCCTCGCCGCTGGCGTAGCGGCGCAAGGCGTGCTCGCCCCGGAAGCGCGGCGAGACGGGGCCCTTCTCGAAGGGGTAGTTGATGGTCGCCTTGGGGGCGAAGAAGTAGCGCATGGACAGAAAGACGGCCTGCACGAACTCCTTCAGGAACAGCGACTTGATGGCAAATCCCAGCTTCATGCCGCGTCCCTCCCTATTGCCCGAAAAGCGGCGGCAGAACCGCCGCGCCGGCGATGAAGCCCAGGATGGGCAAAGCCAGCAGATTGAACAGCCACAGCAGGCGCATGATCAGGCGCGGCGATGGCGCCTTTGCGCCGTGCGCCAGGGCGCGTCCGTGGCGCTCGCGCAAGGCCGGATAGAGCAGGCGCGAGAGGATGATCATGTCGATCAGGCCCAGGGCCAGCATGATGGCCGCGCCCAGCAGACTGTAGAATATGTGCGGCATGGGTCATTTCCCGGACATTCTCCTATGGCGCCAGATTGAAGGCCACGAGCACCCCGGCCACCGCCACCACATAGAACAGCGAGATGGGCAGGAACACCTTCCAGCCCAGCCGCATGAGCTGGTCATAGCGATAGCGCGGCACGAAGGCCTTCACCAGAGAAAACATGAAGAACACCGCCAGCATCTTGCCGACGAACCAGATGACGCCGGGTATCCAGTTCAGCGGCGCGATGTCGATGGGTGGCAGCCAGCCGCCGAGGAAGAGGATGGTGGTCATGGCGCACATCAGGGTGATGGCGACATATTCCCCCAGCATGAAGAGCAGGTAGGGAGTGGAGGAATATTCCACCATGTGACCGGCCACCAGCTCGGATTCGGCCTCCACCATGTCGAAGGGCGGGCGGTTGGTCTCCGCAAGGGCGGAGATGAAGAAGATGATGAACATGGGAAACAGCGGCAGCCAGTACCAGTCCAGGAAGGAGCCGGGCAGCCCCAGCCAGGTGCCCAGGCCGGTGTTCTGGGCCAGGACGATGCCGCTCAGGTTCAAGGTGCCGGCCACCAGCAGCACGGTGACGATGACGAAGCCGATGGAAACCTCGTAGGAGACCATCTGGGCCGCCGAGCGCAGGGCGGCCATGAAGGGATACTTGGAGTTCGACGCCCAGCCGCCCATGATGATGCCGAAGACCTCCAGGGAGGAGAGGGCGAAAATGAAGAGGATGCCGACGTTGATATCGGCCACCGCCCAGCCATCGGCCACCGGAATCACCGCCCAGGTGGACAGGGCCAGGATGGTGGTGACCAGCGGAGCGATGATGTAGACGCCCTTGTTGGCGGCGTCGGGGACGACGACCTCCTTGAGCACGAACTTCAGAAGGTCGGCGAAGGACTGCAAGAGGCCGAATGGGCCCACGACATTGGGCCCGCGGCGCATCTGCACCGCGCCCCAGACCTTGCGGTCGATGTAGATGAGGAAGGCCAGGGCCACCAGCAGGACCACCAGCAGCACGACGCTCTTCAAAGCGATGATCAGCAGATAGATGAAAAGATCCCACATGCCGCCCTACTCCGCTGCTTGCCGGTTGGTTTGCGCGCGCCTGGCACTGCACTCGTTCATGACCCGCGAAGCGCGCGCGATGGGGTTGGTGAGGAAGAAATCCACCACCGGCGCGCCGATGACCACCCGTTCGGCCACGTCGCCATCCAGTTTCGCCACCTCCTCAAGCCCGGCGGCATCCGCCCTGGCGATGGCATCGAGGCTGGCCAGATGGGGCGCGGCCCCGAACATGCGCGCGCGCAGCTCCCCAATGGTGCCGAAGGGCAAGGAGACGCCAAGGGCGCCGGCCGCATCGCGCAGGATGGCCCAGTCCTCCCTGGCCGCGCCGGGTGGCAAGGTGGCCTTGCAGCTCATCTGCGGGCGGCCCTCCATGTTCACCCAGGTCATGTCCTTTTCCGTGTAGGTGGCACCCGGCAGGATGACATCGGCGCGGTGCGCCCCGGCATCGCCATGGGAGCCGGTGTAGACCACGAAGGCCTCGCCCAGGGCGGAGGTGTCCACCTCGTCGGCGCCGAGCAGCCAGAGGAAGGACAATTCGCCATCGCGCGCGCCGTTGATGATGGCGGCGGTGTCGCGCCCGCCTTTACCGGGCAGGCAGCCTGCGTCGAGCGCCCCCACCAGTCCGGCGGCGGTGTGGAGGATGGAAAAGCCGTTCCATTTCTCCCCGGCCGCGCCGCAAGCCTGGGCAATTCTGGCGGCGGCGCCCCACAGGGCCCTGGCGTCGGGGCGCATGAGGGCGCCCATGCCAAGGATGATCAGGGGGCGGGAGGCGGCCTTGAGGGTGTCCAGAAAGGCCGTCTTGCCTTCCGCCATGGCAAGCAGCACATCGGGCTTTTCGCCCAGATGCTCATAGGAATATGGCAAATCCGCCTTTTCGCCGATCAGGGCGACGGGCACGTCGCGCTCGTTCCAGGCGCGGAAGATGCGGGTGTTGAGCACCGCCGCGTCAAAGCGCGGGTTGGTTCCGATGAGCAAGATGGCATCGGCCTCGTCGATGCCGGCTATGGTGGCGTTGAACAGGTATCCGGCGCGGCCACCCACCTCGCCCAGCGGCACGTGGGCGGGGCGGCAATCGACATTGGCCACGCCCAGGGCCTCCATGAGGGCCTTGAAGGCGAAGGCCTCCTCGGCGGCCACCAGATCCCCGGCGATGCCGGCGGCCTTGTCCGGCTCATCTTCGGGGAAGGCATCGGCGATCCTTTGCAGCGCCTCGTCCCAGGAGGCGCGGCGCAGCCTGCCATCGTCACGCACCCAGGGGTGATCGAGACGGCGGGCGGCCAGGCCATCGGCGACATGGCGGGTCTTGTCGGAAATCCACTCTTCGTTGATGTCCTCGTGCAGGCGCGGCAGGATGCGCATGATGCGGTCGAACCTGGTGTCGATGCGGATGTTGCTGCCCATGGCGTCCATGACGTCGATGCTGGGAGTCTTGGTGAGCTCCCAGGGACGGGCCCTGAACAGGTAGGGCTTGCTCATGAGCGCGCCGACCGGGCACAGATCGACGATGTTGCCCTGCAATTCGGTTTCCAGGGCGGCGTCCAGATAGGTGGTGATCTCGATGTTTTCGCCGCGGCCAATGGCTCCCAGCTCGCCGATACCGGCGACATCGGCGATGAAGCGCACGCAGCGGGTGCACTTGATGCAGCGGGCCATGCCGGTCTTGATGAGGTTGCCGATTTCGCGGTTTTCCACCCCGCGCTTGGGCTCGTGGAAGCGCCCGCGCCCGGCGCCGTAGTATTGGGCCTGGTCCTGCAGGTCGCACTCGCCGCCCTGATCGCACAGGGGGCAGACCAGCGGATGGTTGATGAGCAGGAACTCCATGGTGCCCTTGCGCGCCTTGCGCACCACATCGGAGTTGGTGAAGACCTGCGGCGGCTCGCCATTGGGGCCGGGGCGCAGATCGTTGACCGACAAGGCGCAGGAGGTCATGGGCTTGGGCGCGCCCTTGACCTCGACCAGGCACATGCGGCAGTTGCCGGCGATGGAGAGCCGCTCATGATAGCAAAAGCGCGGAATCTCCGCCCCCGCCATCTCGCAGGCCTGCAACAGCGTCGTGCCGTCGGCCACCTCGATTTCCCTGCCATCCACAATGAGCTTGGGCATGTCGTTTTCCCTCAACCTTGCGCCGCGGCGGCTTCCATGGCCGCAACCTGGGAGCCGGACGGATCGGCGCGGGCGGTGAACTCGTCGATGCGCGCCTCGATTTCGTGGCGGAAATGGGTGATCAGGCCCTGCACCGGCCAGGCGGCGGCATCGCCCAGGGCACAAATGGTGTGGCCCTCTATCTCCTTGGAGACCTCGAAGAGCAGGTCGATCTCGCGCTTTTCGGCGCGGCCCTCGGCCATGCGCTCCAGGATGCGCCACATCCAGCCGGTGCCCTCGCGGCATGGGGTGCACTGGCCGCATGACTCGTGCTTGTAGAACCGGGCCAGACGGGCGATGGCGCGGATCATGTCGGTGGACTTGTCCATGACGATGATGCCCGCCGTGCCGAGGCCGGAGCCCAGTTTCATGAGGTCATCGAAGGTCATGGGGCAGTCGATGATCTGCTCTGCGGGCACGCAGCGCACCGAGGAGCCGCCGGGGATGACCGCCTTGAGATTGTCCCAGCCGCCGCGAATGCCGCCGGCATGGGTCTCGATGAGCTCGCGGAAGGTGATGCCCATTTCCTCCTCCACCACGCAGGGGCGCTCCACGTGGCCGGAGATGCAAAAGAGCTTGGTGCCGGTGTTGTTGGGCTTGCCCAGGGCGGAGAACCAGGAGGCGCCGCGGCGCAGGATCTCGCCGGTGGCGGCGATGGATTCGACATTGTTGACCGTGGTCGGGCAGCCATAGAGACCGGCATTGGCCGGAAAGGGCGGCTTCAGGCGCGGCTGGCCCTTCTTGCCCTCGATGGATTCGAGCAAGGCGGTCTCCTCGCCGCAGATATAGGCGCCCGCGCCATGGTGGACGATGATGTCGAAATCCCAGCCGAAGATGGTGTCCTTGCCGAGGATCTTCGCCTCGTAGGCCTCCGCCACGGCCTCTTCCAGGCGGTGGCGCTCGTGCAGGAACTCGCCGCGCACATAGACATAGCCGGTATGGGCAGCCATGGCGCGCCCGGCCAGGATCATGCCCTCGATGAGCAGATGCGGATCGTGGCGCAGGATTTCGCGGTCCTTGCAGGTGCCGGGCTCGGATTCATCGGCATTGACCACCAGATAATGGGGCCGCTCGCCCACTTCCCTTGGCATGAAGGACCATTTCAGGCCGGTGGGAAAGCCCGCGCCGCCACGGCCGCGCATGCCGGAGGCCTTGACTTCCTCTATTATCCAGTCGCGGCCCTTCCCGATGAAGCCCTTGACGCCATCATAGGCGCCGCGCCGCAAGGCGCCGGGCAGCCGCCAGTCGTGCAGGCCATAGAGGTTGGTGAATATGCGGTCCTTGTCAGCAAGCAT
>JALSNA010000066.1 GCA_026987255.1 Hyphomicrobiales bacterium
CGCCCACCATGTCAGGGCCAGCCAGGCCGCGCCGGCGGCGCCGGAGATGGCGGCCAGCATGAGCCAGCCGGTGTTGCCGCTCACCGCCCAGACGAGCGCCAGGACGGCGGCAATGGCCATGAGCGGCCAGCCGGAGGCCCCGCGGCCGGTGGCGCAGGAGCCATTGGCGCAGCAGGCTGTCTTGTGCTCATGGGCCATTATCTGGGCTCCTTGCCAAAGCGTTTGACATATTCCTCGCGCCCGCCCGCCGCCAGGGCATCGGCCTGGGCGACCCAGTCCTCGCGGATGATGCGGCCCTTGAACTTCAGGCGCGCATCCACCCACTTGATTTCCGCCGGGCCCCAGCTGGCAATCTGGGAAAAGAGCCAGATGCCCATGTCATGGAGGATGGCCTCGATCTTGGGGCCGATGCCGGAAATCATCTTCAGATCGTCCACCTGCCCGGGCTTTGTGTCATAGAGCTTCGGCGCGGCCTCCTCGATGTTTTCCAGACCGGCCAGGGCCGCGGCCCTGGCGGCCTCATCCACCGGTTCTGCTCGCGGTGCCGGAGCCGTTGTTTTTTCAGCCCTTTTCTTCTTTTCCGGTTTTGCGCTCCGTGCGCCTTGCGCCTTTGCCGCTGCGGACCTTGCGGCTGTCTTGTCCGCCTTTTCCGCCCTTGGCCCTGCGGCCGCCTTGCCGGATCTGGCCGCCTCGATCAGGGCCTCGGCATCGGAACCGCGGGCGAAAAGCGACTCATCGGTGAGCGTGGTGGCCCCGCCCAGCGGCTCGGAGGATCTGCGGCCGTTCTGCGGGCCCGCCTTGGGCGCTCTGCCGGCGGCGATATCGTCGATGATGCCTTCCAGATCTTCCGGGGTGAGGTCCTCATAGACGGCCTCGCCGATCTGGATCATGGGCGCATTGGCGCAGGCGCCGAGGCACTCCACCTCCTCCCAGGAAAAATCGCCGTTATCGGACAGGGTGTGGGCCTTCTGGGCAATTTTCCTGCGGCAGACCTTGATGAGATCCGGCGCGCCGCGCAGCATGCACGGGGTGGTGCCGCAGACCTGGATATGGGCCTTCTTGCCCACCGGGGCGAGCTGGAACATGGTGTAGAAGGTGGCGATTTCCAGCACCCGGATGTGCTTCATGCCCAGCATGTCGGCGACATAGCGGATCATCGGCTCGGTGGTCCAGCCGCCGTTCTGCTCCTGGGCGCGCCACAACAGCGGGATCACCGCCGAGGCCTGCCTGCCCTGCGGATAAAGCGCGATGCGCTCCTTCGCCCAGGCGAGATTCTCCGGGGTGAAGGCAAAGCTGTCAGGCTGTTCGGGATAAAGTCGTCTGAAGCTCATCGGTCAATCTCCCCGAACACGATGTCGATGGAGCCGATCACCGAAGGAATGTCGGCCAGCATGTGCCCCTTGGTGAGGAACTCCATGGCGCCCAGATGGGGAAAGCCCGGAGCGCGGATCTTGCACCGGTAGGGGCGGTTGGTGCCATCGGAAACCAGATAGACGCCGAACTCGCCCTTGGGGGCCTCGACGGCGGCATAGATCTCGCCTTCGGGCACGCGCACGCCCTCGGTGATGAGCTTGAAATGGGCGATCAGCGCCTCCATGGAGCGCTTCATCTCGGCGCGGTGCGGATGGGCCACCCTGGGATCGTCCACCATGACGGGCCCTGCGCCCTTGGCCGAGGAGAGCTTCTCGATGCACTGCTTCATGATGTGAACGGACTGATACATCTCGTCCATGCGCAGCACATAGCGGTCATAGTTGTCGCCGTGCCGGCCCACCGGAATCTTGAAGTCCATCTCGTCATAGCATTCATAGGGCTGGGCGCGGCGCAGATCCCAGGGCACGCCGGTGGAGCGCAGCATGACGCCGGAAAAGCCATGGGCGAAGGCCTCTTCGGTGGTGAACCGGGCGATGCCCACGTTGCGCTGCTTGAAGATGCGGTTGTCGGTGAGCAGACCCTCGATGTCGGCCAGCACCCTGGGATGGGTTTCGCAGAATGCGCCGATGTCGTCGATCAGATCCGGCGGCAGGTCCTGATGAACGCCGCCGATGCGGAAATAGGCCGCGTGCAGGCGCGCCCCGGAGGCGCGCTCATAGAAGACCATGAGCTTTTCGCGTTCCTCGAAGCCCCACAGCGGCGGGGTCAGCGCGCCAACGTCCATGGCCTGGGTGGTGACGTTGAGCAGATGGTTGAGAATGCGGCCGATCTCGGAATAGAGCACCCGGATGAGCTGGGCGCGGTAGGGAACCTCGATGCCCAGAAGGCGCTCGGCGGCGAGCACGAAGGCATGCTCCTGATTCATCGGCGCGACATAGTCGAGACGGTCGAAATAGGGCACCGCCTGGTGATAGCTCTTGGTCTCGATGAGCTTCTCGGTGCCGCGATGCAGCAGGCCGATGTGGGGATCGGCGCGCTCCACCACCTCGCCGTCAAGCTCCAGCACAAGGCGCAAAACGCCATGGGCGGCCGGATGCTGGGGGCCGAGATTGATGGTGAAATTGCGAACTTCCACGTCCGTGTCAGCCATTGTCATCCGCCTTCTCGTCGCCCGGCAGGACAGCCGGCTCGCCTTTCCAGGGCGAAAGATTGTCGAACTCGCGCCAGGCCTGCTGCAACTGCACCGGCTCATAAATGACGCGCTTGGCGTCCTCGTCGTAGCGCACCTCGACGAAGCCGGTGAGAGGGAAGTCCTTGCGCAGGGGATGGCCCGAAAAGCCGTAATCGGTGAGGATGCGGCGCAGATCGGGGTGGCCGTCGAAAAAGATGCCATACATGTCGTAGGCCTCGCGCTCGAACCAGGCCGCGCCGGGGAAAAGCTCCACGCAGGAGGGCACGGCCTCGTCCTCGGCCACCGGCACCTTCACCCGCACGCGGGCGTTGATATAGGGCGAGAGCAGATGATAGACGACCTCGAAACGCGCCTTGCGCTGCGGCCAGTCGACGCCGCAGATGTCGGTGAAGCACACGAAGCGGCATGACTGGTCATCGCGCAGATGGCGCAGCACATCGAGGATCTTCTCCTTGTGCGCACACATCTGCAACTGGCCGTGGACCACCTTCACGTCCCAGACGGCATCGCCCAGGGCCTCGGCCACAAGGCCGGCAAGGTCCTCAAGGTCGGCGGCCGTCATGCCCTTGTCCGTTTCCGTCTCAGCCATGCCCTGCCCTCACCGCTCGATGGTGCCGGTGCGCCGGATCTTGCGCTGCAACAGCAGAATGCCATAGACCAGCGCCTCCGCCGAGGGCGGACAGCCGGGCACATAGATATCCACCGGCAGCACCCGGTCACAACCGCGCACCACGGAATAGGAATAATGATAATAGCCGCCGCCATTGGCGCACGAGCCCATGGAAATGACCCAACGCGGCTCCGGCATCTGGTCATAGACCTTGCGGATGGCCGGGGCCATCTTGTTGGTCAGGGTGCCGGCGACGATGATGACATCGGACTGGCGCGGCGAGGCGCGCGGGGCGAAGCCGAAACGCTCCACGTCATAGCGCGGCATGGAGGCCTGCATCATCTCCACGGCGCAACAGGCAAGTCCGAAGGTCATCCACATGAGCGAGCCGGTGCGGGCCCAGTTGATGATGTCATCGGTGGTGGTGGTGATGAAGCCCTTGTCGGCCAAAGCATCGTTGATGCCGGCCATGGAGGCGGCATGGGCGGCGGTGACGGATGCTTGCGCCGCGGCCTCCTTCGGGTCGGCAATGAGGGGTTTGCCGGAGCTGCTCAATCCCATTCCAGCGCTCCTTTCCGCCATTCATAGATGAAACCGATGGTCAGCACGGCCAGAAAGACCATCATGGACCAGAATCCGAACAGGCCGTTCTCCTTCAGGGTTATGGCCCAGGGGAAGAGAAAGGCCACCTCCAGATCGAAGATGATGAAGAGAATGGAGACCAGATAGAAGCGGATGTCGAACTTCATGCGCGAATCGTCGAAGGGGTTGAACCCGCACTCATAGGCGGAGTTCTTCTCCTTGTCCGGGCGGCGCACGGCGATGACCATGGCCGAAACCAGAAGGGCCAGGCCAATGACCGCGGAAATGGCGATGAAGATCGCCACCGGCAGATACTGAACCAACAGATCCTTCATCTTCGCAACCCCTCGAAAAACCGCTCCGCGGCGGCAGCCCCGCCACCGGTGCGGCATATGCAGGCAAAAGGGCGGGGAAAGACCCTGCCCCGGCGCGCGCTGAATCAGTGGCGGCGACAGGCTTTTCGTAAACCAACGCGGCGTGGCCCGCAAGACAAATCGCCGCATTTTGCCTGCGGCAAAACTGATTCAGGTCATGTTTCGTGCGGATTTTGCGCGGCCATGAAAAAACGCCCCAAGGGGCGTTCAAACCTGCCTTCAGACAAGGAAAATGGCGCGAGTGACGGGACTCGAACCCGCGACCTCTGGCGTGACAGGCCAGCGCTCTAACCAACTGAGCTACACCCGCGCATATGTCCGCCGCGATGGCCACCCGTGGGGGCGAGCGGCGAACGAGGTGTTGATTAAGGTGAGCGCCTGCGCAAGTCAAGCGCTTTTGCCCTCCCGGGACGCAAAAAAAAGCCCTCCCCCTTGCGGGCGCGCGCTCTTGTCCCTTTGCCTTGCGCGATGGCGGGGATAATATGCCTTGAGGTGAATCGGCATGAAGGGCGGGCAGGATCATGAGCAGCAAGAGCAAGAAAACCGGCGAGCCGGTGTTCGGCGCCTTCAACGTCTTCATGCGCCGGGTGGACCGCAGGCTGGCGCGCATCGCCGATCCGGTGGGCAATTTCCTGGTGGACATCTTCCATTACAGCGCCCTGTTCGCCATTGGCGCGGCCACCGTCTGGGCGGCGCTGCATGAATTCCTGCTGATTTTTCAAAAATCCCACGCTTCGGTGGAAGATCTGCTCTTGCTGTTCATCTATCTGGAAATCGGCGCCATGGTGGGCATCTATTTCCGCACCAATCGCATGCCGGTGCGATTCTTGGTCTATGTGGCCATCACCGCACTGACGCGGCTGCTCATCGGCGAGGCGGGCAAGCATGGCGTCAACCACCTGGACATGATCTGGATTTCCGGCGCGGTGTTCATCCTGGCGGTGGCGCTGCTGCTGCTGCGCTTCGGCTCGTCGAAATATCCCTCGCCGCCGTCGGATCACGCCTCCAAGCTGAAATAGGACAAGCCGCCGTCCCGCAAGACCGCGGCCCCGGATGTCATTCCTCCGTGGCGGGGCGCTTTTCCAGCAGGGTGAGCAGGCTCGATGTGTCGAGGCGGCCGCCGCCATTGGCCTGCACCTGAGCATAGAACTGATCGACCAGGGCGGTGACGGGCAGGCTTGCGCCATTGCGGCGGGCCTCGGCAAGGCAGATGGCGAAATCCTTGCGCATCCAGTCAACGGCGAAGCCGTGGTCATAGACCCCTTCATTCATGGTCTTGTGGCGGTTGTCCATCTGCCAGCTTTGCGCAGCGCCCTTGGAGATGACGGAGATGACCTCCTCCACATCCAGACCAGCCCGCCTTGCGAAGTGAATGCCCTCGGCCAGGGCCTGCACCAGACCGCCGATGCAGATCTGGTTGACCATCTTGGTCAGCTGGCCCGCGCCGGAGGGCCCCATGAGCTTTTGCATCCTTGCATAATGGGCAATCAGGGGGGCGGCCTTTTCATAGGCCTGTTCATCGCCGCCGCACATGACGGTGAGCTGGCCGGTTTCCGCACCGGCCTGGCCGCCTGATACCGGGGCGTCCAGGAAGAAAAAGCCGCCATCTTGAGCTCTTTCGGAAAGCTCGCGGGCGACATCCGCCGAGGCGGTGGTGTGATCGACGAAAACCGCACCGGGCTTCATGGCCGCGAAGGCTCCTTCCCGGCCGACGGTGACGGCGCGCAAATCGTCATCGTTGCCCACGCAGGCAAATACGAAGTCCGCATCACGGGCAGCTTCTTGCGGCGTGGGCGCGCTCCTTGCGCCATATTCGGCTACCCATTTTTCCGCCTTGGCCGCGGTGCGGTTGTAGACGGTCATGGAAATCCCGGCGCGCGCCAGAAACCCGGCCATGGGATATCCCATGACGCCCAAACCAATCCATGCCGCGCTTGTCATGAGGCAATCTCCCCTCGCCTTAAGTCCCTGCCCTGCGGGAAATCCTGTGCATGATGACGCTTTGCGCATTGCCCTGCCCGCGGCGCGCAGTATAATTGCGCCGCCCATCCAGGGACAGTAAAAAAGCGGTCATGATTCGCCGTTGTCATGGAAGCGGCCGATTGTGAGCAGATCCGGCGAATCCAACGAGAAGAAAAGCCCCGTGAGCCTCGAACAAAAGACATTTCCGCAATTCTTCATCACGTCGGAGGGGCCCTGCCCCTATCTGCCGGGGCGGGTGGAGCGCAAGGTTTTCACCCATCTCGTCAGCTTCGAGGCGGGCGATCTGCACGACCTGCTGACGCGCACCGGCTTCAGGCGCTCGCAGAACATCGCCTACCGCCCGGCCTGCGAGGGCTGCTCGCTGTGCATACCGGTGCGCATCCCGGTGGAGAATTTCCGCCCCACCCGCACCATGCGCAAGATCTGGCGGCGCAACGGCGACCTGCAAGGCCGGTTCGTCCCGCCGCGGGCCACGCAGGACTATTTTGCCCTG
>JALSNA010000067.1 GCA_026987255.1 Hyphomicrobiales bacterium
GTCAGGGCCAGGGGGCGGGCGGGATCTGCCTGTGCGCTCATGCAGTGCCTCTCGATAGCTTTAGCCGTCCGTCAGCGGATGGCGGCGCTTTTGTCCTTGTATTCGATATAGGCCTTCTTGCGCAGCTGTCTCATGATGCGTTCAATTTCCTGGCCCATGGCTTCATTCTTGACGATCGCAGCGATCTGCTCGCGCTTGGGCCGCGGCGGCACGATCTTGCGCGATCCGCAAAAGGCTATGAGCTGAATGCCGCTTGTGGAGCGGATGGGGCCGATCAGGCGGCGCGTCCCGGCCAGTTGGATGGCTTTGCGCAGTTGTTTCATCATGCGCCTTGGATCGGCCTGCAAGGGCTTGGAAACCTTGACGTTGAAGATGCCGGAAACAGCCTTGCGCAGGCTGCGGCATCCCTTGTAGCGTTTCATGATCTGCCGGGCCTCCACCATGCGCGCATAGAGCAGCTGCTGGCGCATGGCCGGGGCGACATTTTCCACTGGCAAAGTCACCTGGCGCAGATTGTAGATGGTGATGGGCCGCAGGCGCGGATCATTCAGAATTTGCCTGTATTTGCGGTCAATGGCCTTTTGGTCAACCTTGACCTGAAGTTTTTTGCCCATGCGTTGCATCATGACGCGGAACAGCAGGGTCGAGCGGATGTAGTCCTTCATGGTGCGCAGCCGCACGCCGCGCTTGCGCAAGGTGGCCTTCATCTTGGCCATGCCGCCCATGTTCCTGGCCATGGCGCGCAAGGTCTTGTCCACTTGCGTATCGGGGATGACGATGCCCAGCTTGCGCGCTTCCGTCTCCAGCACCGCGGCGTTGATCTGCGATCGCAGCGCCGATTTGCGGTCGCGCCGTCCGCCGATGATGCCATTGAGCTTCATGCGCTGGGAGACGTCGAAATCCGTCACCGGCCTGTCATTGACCAGAACCAGCACCTTGCTCGCCTGCGCCGGCACACTGGCCCAGCCCAGCACCAGGACCAAGAGCACAGCGGCCGCCCAGCCGCAGCGAACAAAAATCCCTGCGATGGTGTTTTTCATGCAGGATGGGAAAGATCGGTTCATTTGGACGTCCCGGGATTGTGCGGCAGTCAGGTCAGGGTCGCAATTAGGCCTCGAACGTGGAAAGATTGTGTCCAACCAGATGGGAGCAGGGCAACGGCTCAAAAGACATTGCCGCCCACCGTGGCGCCGCCAAGCGTCTTGAACTCCAATGTCAGGAACAGGGCATTTTTTGAAATGTCATCGGCGTTGGAGGTGAAGTTTTGCACATATTCCAGGCTGAAGTTGAAGCAGTCGCACTCATAGCCGATGCCGATGGAGCGCCGCACATTGCTCTTGCTGGCCAGATCGTAGCGCCAGCCGCCGAACAATCGCCAGTTGCCGGAAAAGTTCCAGCTCGCCGAGGCGGCGATCTGTTCCTGGCGGGTCAGGAGGCCATGGGCCGGATCGGCCTGAAGGCGTGCATATTGCACCGCCGCGGTCAGCCCCAGATAGCTGGCCGAGGCATTGACCTCCTGATTGGAGAGCGAAAGCGACTTGCCGTCGAAGCGCCCCTGCCAGCTGATGCGCAAATTGTCGTTGGGCGCATAGGCCAGGGCCGCCACCACATCGGAATAATCCCGCCCCAGCCCCGTCCTGATCCCGAAGCTGTTGCGCCCCGCCAGGTGATAGGACTGGCCGATGCTGGCGCGCACGAAACCGCCGGAGGGCATGTAGAGCGAATAAAGCAGGCCGATATTGGCCCGCACGCCGCCCTCGTAACGGTCCAGGCCGGAAAAACGGTCATGCAGGAACAGATTGTTGGCGGTGAAGTTCATGGAGATGGAATCTTCGTTGCCGATGTGATCGCGCTTGACCTCGTTGCGCGCCGCAATGATCTGGGCAACGGGCGAAAGGACATGCTGGCCCAGATCGTCGTGGCGCATGAAGGGCCAGCGCACGTCCAGCCCCGCCGAGGGCAGGAAACGGCTGGTCACCTCGCTGCCGCGCTGGCCTCCCGGCACGGCCGGATCGGGCACATTGTTGGTGGCGTAGATATCCGTCCGCAGCCGCGCGAAGGGCGCAGCGACGATGCCCGCAGAGGAGACCATGCGCCGCTGCCAGGCAAGCTGCATCACCGAGCGCGTCTGGCGCGTGCCCTGATGAACGGTTGCGAAAGGCGTGTGGGCATCGTTGCGGTAGATGGAATAGATGCGGCTGTCGAAGATCAGCTCGCCCTGGGCGATGGCATCGGCGAAAGTGTGGCTGTAATGGACATATGGCGCCATGACCGGATCGGTGCGGCTGTTGTCCACGTCCAGCAGGCCGCGAAAATGCGAGGCGCGGGCATGGAAATAGTTGCGCCCGTCAAGGCCGGTCAGCCAGAGCTTCGATTCGATGGTGTCGCGCTTGTCGATGCCATAACGGCGCATCATGGTGCGGTCCGTCTGCATCGCGCCGTCAAATCCCCAGCTCCAGCGGCTGTTCAAGGCAAATTGTCCCCTGCCGCGCACGAAGCCACGCCACTTGCGGTCACCCGGCGGGGCAACCTTTTTCGGCTGCAATTGCCGGATGCCGCCGAAATCCACCTTGTAGGTTCCGCTGGCCACCCGGTGCCGCCAGGTGGCGCGCCCCAGAAGGCCCTGCTTGCTGTAGGCCATGGGGCGCAGCGTGATGTCGTAATTGGGCGCCAGGTTGATGAAGTAGGGCACGCCGAAGCCAAATCCCAGCTGCGAGGAATAGGATGCGGTGGGCACCAGGAAACCGCTGGCGCGCGGATGTTTCGGATCGGGGTGGCTGAGATAGGGTGTCCAGAAGATGGGCACGCCGCCCAGCTCCAGGGTCATGTTCTTGTGATAGATGCGCCCCTTGCGCTCGTCATGAATGGCGCGCTCCGATTTCAGCTCCCACAGGGGCGCGCCGTCATCGAGCTTGCAGACCGAGCAGCGGGTGTAGCGCACATCGTAATAGGTGGTCAGATAGCCGGATTTGCGCACCGCATAGCGCGCCTTGAGGGTGGCGCTGTTGGTCATCAGAAGGCGCAGGTGACGGGCGAAGCCATCGCGGAACCTGTGATCGAACCGGGCGAAATCGGCAAACAGGATGTTGCCGTCCGGCTCATGCACCTCCACGTAGCCATCGGCGCTGATCTTGTCCTTGCGCCGGTCATAGACCACCTTGCGGGCCACCAGCACATAGGGGCCATAGGTGATGCGCACATCGCCAAGCGCGGTGGCCACGTCGCGCCGCGCGTCAAAGACGATGCGCCGCGCCAGCACGTCCATCAAGGTGCCCTTGGCCGGTTTCTTCAGATAGAACCTGGGAACGGAGGCGCGGGTCAGGGCCCCGGCCGCCGGAGCGAAAACCGCAAGGCCAAGACAGGCAAGCGCCACGGACACGGCAAGACGGGAAAGCCCAAGCTTCCCCTTGCTTCCGTGCCTCTTTGCGCAGCTTCCCGTCATGACGCCTCTTGCAGATGGCCGTCTTCACCGATCCGGTTTGCGCGCCGTGCGCCGCCCCATCGGCACCCCGCAAACCCTTCTTCACCATTCACGCACGCCTGCGCGCGAAAGGCAAAAAGCGATTCACGGCTTCCTTTTTAACCTTTTTCAGTGGCCGAAGTTAAGAGCCAAATTGCGATTATTTGTGGCCCATGGCGCCACCGTGCGGGCTTTTTCATCTTGCGCGGTTGTCTTTTGCAATCCTGCGCAATAGGAATAGCCAACCGGCCGGGCCGCCATGGGGCGGATGAGGCCATTGCACAGCATATGCGAGGTCGTGATGAAAGTCGGATTTTCAACCGGGCTGGATGCCCTGAATGCCAAGGTGGCGGTCATTCCCGTGGCCAGGGACGAAGGCCTGCCGGAAGAGCTGCGCGCCTGGGATGAAAGCGGCCAGATCGAGCGCGCCATGAAGGTTGCGGATTTCGATGGCGCAAGCAGCGCCATGCTGGAGATTCCCGCCCCCGCCGGGCTCAAGGTGGAGCGCCTCCTTCTCGCCGGCGCGGGCAAGGCGGGCGGCCTCGATGCGCTGCACACGGAATGTCTTGGCGGGCGCATCTGCGCAAAGCTGACCGGCCTGAAGATCGCCTCCGCCGCCATCTGGGCCGGTGGTTTTGAAGGCATGCCCCTCCAGCCGGCCGATTATGCCGCCCGCCTGGCCTCCGGCCTTGTGCTGCGCAACTACGATTTCGCCAGGTATCACACGGCAAAGGACAAGAAACCCAAGGTGATGACATCGGCCACCCTGGTGAGCGGGCAGGCACGCGCCGCGGCAGCGGCCTTCAAGCCTTTGCACAGCCTGGCCGAGGCCGTTCACATGGCCCGCGATCTGGTCAACGAGCCGGGCAATGTGCTTTATCCGGAAAGTTTCGCCGGGCGGGTGAAGAAACTGGAGGATCTGGGCCTCGAAGTGAACATCCTCGACGAAAAGCAGCTGCGCAAGATGGGCTTTGGCGCGCTTTTGGCGGTGGCCCAGGGCTCGGCCAATCCGCCGCGCGTGGCGGTGATGAAATGGAGCGGCGGCAAGCCGGATGAGGCGCCTTTGGCCTTCATCGGCAAGGGCGTGACCTTCGATTCGGGCGGCATTTCCATCAAGCCCTCGGCGGGCATGGAGGACATGAAGGGCGACATGGGCGGCGCCGCCGCCGTCACCGGCCTGATGCGCGCCCTGGCGGCGCGCAAGGCCAGGGTCAATGCCGTGGGCATCATCGGCCTGGTGGAGAACATGCCCGATGGCAGGGCGCAACGGCCCGGCGACGTGGTCACCTCGCTTTCGGGGCAGACCATCGCGGTGCTCAACACCGATGCCGAGGGGCGCATGGTGCTGGCCGATTGCCTGACCTATGCCAGGGAGACCTTCAAGCCCGCCCTGATGATCAACCTGGCGACCCTGACCGGGGCCATCCTGGTGGCTCTGGGCAAGGAATATGCCGGAATGTTCAGCAATGACGACGAGCTGGCCGGAGCGCTTGGACAAGCCGGAGAAGCCACCGGCGAGAAGGTCTGGCGCATGCCCCTGGGCAAGGCCTACGACAAGCTGATCGATCATGACGTGGCCGACATGAAGAACACCGGCGGCCGCAATGCCGGCTCCATCACCGCGGCACAGTTCCTCAAGCGCTATGTGGGCGAAACCCCCTGGGCGCACCTGGACGTGG
>JALSNA010000068.1 GCA_026987255.1 Hyphomicrobiales bacterium
CCCAGGGCCGGGGCGTGAATGACGCCGATGACGGGGCGGCGGTCCTCCACCAGGGCCAGGGAGACGCACCAGTTCGGATCGTTGTGCAAAAAGCCGTAAGTGCCATCCACCGGATCGAGCACCCAGACGCGGGATTTCTCCAGCCGTGCCTGGTCATCCGCCGTCTCCTCCGACAGCCAGCCATAATCCGGGCGTGCTTTCAGCAGCCACTCGCGCAAGGCGGCATCCACCGCCAGGTCGGCCTCGCTGACCGGCGTATTGTCGGCCTTGCTGCGCCAGGCCGGTTTCTTGCGGAAATAGCCCATGGCGATTTCCCCGGCCTTTCCGGCCGCCTCCATGGCAAGCTGGAAATCGGCGTCATTTCCCGGCAATGGTCATGCCCTCCACCAGGCTCGTGGGCGCATTGGTTGTTGCGCGCAGGACAAGATCGTCCGCCACCGTCAGATGGGCGAACATCTCCTTCAGGTTGCCCGCTATGGTCACCTCGCTGACCGGATGGGCGATTTGCCCATTTTCGATCCAGAACCCGGATGCGCCGCGCGAATAATCGCCATTGACCATGTTCACCCCCATGCCGATCAGCTCGGTGACGAGAAGGCCCTGCTTGACCTGCCCGATCAGATCGCGGCGCGACAGTTTGCCCGGCGCGATGTGAAAGTTCGTCGCCGATGGCGAGGGCGGGGCGCTCAGCGGACGTGCGGCGCGGCCATTGGCGGGCAGGCCAAGCTGGCGCGCCGCGGCCAGATCGAGCAGCCAGGCGCACAGGCGGCCAGCTTGCACCACATCGAGCCGCTGTGCCGCCAGTCCCTCGCCATCGAAGGGCCTGGAGGCCAGCCCGCGCGGCAGGCGCGGATCGTCGATGACGGAAATCTCCGGGGCAAAGAGGGGCTTGCCCATGCCGTCCTTCAGAAAGGAGGCTCCGCGCGCCACCGCGCGGCCATTGATGGCCGAGGCCAGATGCCCGGCCAATGATCCGGCAATGCGCTGCTCGAAGATCACCGGCAGGCCCGATGCCGATTGCGGCTTGCGCGGCCCCAGCCTGCGCACGGCGCGCATTCCGGCCTCGCGGCCGACCTCTTCAGGATCGCGCAAATCCGCCAGATGGAGTTTCGAATCGTATTCGTAATCGCGCTGCATGCCGGTGCCTTCCCCGGCGATGACGGCCGCCGAGACGCCATAGCCGGTGCGCCCATAGCCGCCGGAAAAGCCGTTGCTGGCGGCCAGGCAGACAAAGGAGCGCGACGCCGATGCGCCCGCGCCGGCCGGCATGGTGACACCCTTTACGGCCAAGGCCGCATCCTCGCAGGCCAGGGCCATGTCCTCCAGCCGCTTTTCGGAAATGGAAAAATCATCCTGCAAATCCAGACCGGGCCAGTCCCTGGCGAGTTGGCCGGCATCGGCCAGCCCGGCATAAGGGTCTTGCGGCGCCAGCTTCGCCATCTCCACCGCGCGCCCGGCGGCCGCATCGAAATCCGCATGGGCCGGATCGCCCAGCGAGACCAGCGCCTGGCGGCCATCCATGAGCACGCGCAGGCCCAGGGAGGCGCCATCGGAACGCTCCAGGGTCTCCAGCTTGCCAAGGCGCACCGAGACCTCGATGCTCTCGCCGCCGGAAACCAGCACATCGGCGGCCTGGGCTCCGGCCCTTTTCGCCGCATCAAGGGCGCGGGAGGCCATGTCCTCCATGGCGCGCAAGGTCTTGTCCGTATCACTCAAGGCGCTCAAGCCTCCCTGTTGCAATCATCCGGGTGACATCACACCAGCATGTCGAGCACGATGGCGGCGAAAACGATCAGCCCATAGGCCCGGTTGGCGCGAAACAGCTTCAGGCATATCCCGGCATCGTCGATGTCCAATCTGCGCAATTGCCAGATGGCATGGGCCGCCGCCGCTGCCAGGCCGAGATAAAAGACCGCCCCTGCTCCGGCCAGCCAGCCGGCCAGGGCGAGGCAGGCGATGGAGGCGGCAAAGAACCCGGCCAGCCAGCGCGGCGTGTCGCGGCCCAGCTTCAGGGCGGTGGACTTCACCCCGGCGAGCAGATCGTCCTCGCGGTCCTGGTGGGCATAGATGGTGTCATAGGCCAAGGTCCAGAAAATCCCCGCCGCATAGAGCGCCAATGCGGGTGGCTCCACCGTCCCGCGCACCGCCGCCCAGCCGAGAATGGCGCCCCAGTTGAAGGCCAGCCCCAGAAAGGCCTGCGGCCAGTAGGTGAAGCGTTTCATGTGCGGATAGATGAGCACCAGCCCCAGCGAGGCCACCCCCAGCCAGATGGCGGTGCGGTTGAGCTGCAAGAGCACGATCAGCCCGGCAAGCCCCAGGGCCACGAGGAAGGCCACGGCCTGTTTCAGCGTCACCTGGCCCGATGGCAGGGGCCGCGAGCGGGTGCGCGCCACCTTGGCGTCGATGTCGCGATCGACAATGTCGTTGTAGACGCATCCGGCCCCGCGCATGACCACGGCCCCGGCCCAGAACAGCGCCAGCAGCCGCCAGTCCGGCCATCTGTGCCCGGAGGCCAGGGCGGCCAGGGCGATGGCCCACCAGCCGGGCAGCAGCAGCAGCCACCAGCCGATGGGGCGCTCCAGCCGCGCCAGCCGCGCATAGGGGCGCAAGGGCGCGGGCAGGATGCGCTCCGCCCAGTGGCCGGAGACGGCATCGGCCACCCCCGCAGCGGCCGGGGGTGAGGTATCTGTATGCGGATCGGACATTGCTCGTGCACCATTAGCGCGAAAGCGATGAGCTGGCAATCACCGTTGGGCATCTCCATTAGGGTCTGAAGACCATCCCTACCGCCTGCCAACCACCCGCAGTGTCCCATGATTGGGAAGGTTGGCAGGGGATGAGGATGGACGCGCAAGCGTTTTTGGAGACTCCCCGTTGCAAGCGCGCGGCGCAGGGCTTATCACTCAGGCCATCATGGACGAGACGATCAATCTCAAGCGCATCCCGCGCCTTTTCCTAAATGCTCCGCTGGCGCAAGGCGCGCGCATCGCGCCGGACAGGGACAAGTGCCATTACCTGACCCATGTCCTGCGGCTGCGCCCGGGCGATCACGCGCGGGTGTTCAACGCCCGCGACGGCGAATGGCTCTGCGCCATCGAAAAGGCGGACAGAAAGGCCTGCGCGGTGGTCTGCCTTGAGCCCCTGCCGGCCCTGCCCGCGCCCGCCGACATCGATTACATCTTCGCGCCGCTCAAGCGCGCCCGGCTCGACTACATGGCCCAGAAGGCCACCGAGATGGGGGTGCGCCGCCTGCGCCCGGTGATCACCGAATTCACCATCGCGCGGCGGGTCAACCTGGCGCGCCTTGCGGCCAATGCCGTGGAGGCCGCCGAGCAGTGCAACATCGTGCATGTGCCGCAGGTTGTGGAGCCTGCGCCCCTGGAGGATCTGCTGGCGAACTGGGAAAAGACCGATGCCGGGCGCACCCTCATCTGTTGCGACGAGGCCGCGCCGGTGACAAATCCCGTCACCGCCCTGCAAGGTGCGCCAAGGGGGCCCCTGGCGGTTCTCATCGGGCCGGAGGGGGGCTTTTCCGATTCCGAGCGGCACATGTTGCGCACACGGGATTTTGTCTTGCCCATCTCGCTGGGGCCGCGCATCCTGCGCGCCGACACCGCCGCGGTGGCCGCCCTGGCGCTGGTGCAGGCGGTGCTCGGCGACTGGGGCTGAGCCGCCATCACGACGGAGAACAGAGGGACGATGCCTTGAAGAAAACCGACATCATCACCAGCAAGGCGCAGATGGTGGAGTTTCTCGCCGCCGGATGCAAGCCGAAGGAGCGCTGGCGCATCGGCACCGAGCACGAGAAGTTCCCCTTCCTGACCGACAGCCTCAAGCCCGTCCCCTACGAGGGCGAACGCTCCATCCGCGCCCTGCTGGAGGGGCTGAAAGAGCGCCACGGCTGGGCCCCCATCATGGAAGGGGAGAACATCATCGGCCTGGTGGACGATCATGGCGGCTCCATCACCCTGGAGCCGGGCGGGCAGTTCGAGCTTTCCGGCGCCGCGGTGAGCGATCTGCACCAGACCTGCGAGGAGGTGCACGATCACTTGAGCCACATTCGCGACATTGGCGACAAGCTCGGCATCGGCTTTCTCGGCATGGGCTTTTCCCCCGCCTGGACGCTGGAGGAAACCCCCATCATGCCCAAGGGGCGTTACCGCATCATGCGCGCCTACATGGCCAGGACGGGCAGGCTGGGGCGCGACATGATGTTCCGCTCGGCCACGGTGCAGGTCAACCTGGATTTCGCCTCCGAGGCCGACATGGTCAGGAAGATGCGCGTCTCCCTGGCCCTGCAGCCGCTGGCCACCGCCCTGTTCGCCAATTCGCCCTTCACCGAGGGGCGCGCCAATGGCTATCAGTCCTTCCGCTCGGCCATCTGGCTGGACACCGACCCGGACCGCACCGGCATGCTGCCCTTCGTTTTCGAGGAGGGGTTCGGCTTCGAGCGTTACGTGGACTACGCCCTGGATGTGCCCATGTATTTCGTCTACCGGAACGGGCAGTATCTGGATGCCGCCGGCCAGAGTTTTCGCGACTTTCTGGCAGGCCGGCTGCCCGCCCTGCCTGGCGAATTGCCAACCTTGCTGGATTGGGAGAATCACCTCTCCACCATCTTCCCGGAGGTGCGCCTGAAACAGTTCCTGGAGATGCGCGGGGCCGATGGCGGGCCATGGAAGAGCCTGTGCGCCCTGCCCGCTTTCTGGACCGGGCTGCTCTACGATTCCTCCTCCCTGGATGCCGCCTGGGATCTGGTCAAGGACTGGAGCGCGGAGCAGCGCTGGCAATTGCGCACCGATGTGCCGAAGCTGGCCCTGAAGGCGCAGACCGGCGGGCGGACCTTGCGCGATGTGGCCCGCGAGTGCCTGAAAATCGCCCGCGCCGGGCTCGATGGGCGCGGCATCATCGGCTGCCGCCAGCGCAGCGAATCGCTGTTCCTGGATGCCCTCGACGAGATCGTGGAGTTCGGCGAAACCCAGTCGGACGTGCTGCTGGGGCTCTATCGCGGCCGCTGGCGGGGCGATGTCTCCCATGTCTTCCGCGACTTCGCCTATTGAAGCGGACGCGGCGCGCACCGGCATGTCTTGCGGGAGTCTTTTAAAAACGCTTGCGCGCCCGTTCTCACCCCCTG
>JALSNA010000069.1 GCA_026987255.1 Hyphomicrobiales bacterium
CCGGGCTGCTCCAGACCCTCAAGGGTGTGCAGCAGCAGGCGCCTGGCATTGGCCAGGTCGGTGAGGGCCAGTTTCAGCTCCTCCACCTGGGCGCGGCCCAGGACGGGCGGGCGGGCGGCGCGCTCGACGACGCTGGCGCTCTTGCGGGTGGAGACCTTGCGCGCCCTGGGCGGCACCATGACCTGTTCCACGTCCAGCGGCGCGGCCTTGGGCTTGATTTCGCCCGCGCCTATGGCGGCCACGTGGGCCGCGCCATGTTCGCGCAGGATCTTCTGCACGCCCTTGATGGTGTAGCCCTCGCCATAGAGAAGGGTGCGGATGCCGCGCAAGAGATTGACATCGGCGGGGCGGTAATAGCGCCTGCCGCCGGCGCGCTTCATGGGGCGGATCTGCGAAAAGCGCGTCTCCCAGAAACGCAGGACATGCTGGGGAACATCCAGATCGGTGGCCACTTCGGAAATGGTGCGAAAGGCATCCGGAGATTTTTCCATGTGTCATGCCCTCCTGGAGCAGTCAGTCCTTCTTGCCGTCCACGCGCTTTTTCATCACCTGGCTGGCGCGGAAGGACAGAACGCGGCGCGGCGTGATGGGCACTTCTTCCCTGGTCTTGGGATTGCGGCCGATGCGCGCCTTCTTGTGGCGCACCTCGAAGGTGCCGAAGGAGGAGAGCTTGACCGGCTCGCCGCGCACCAGGGCATCGGAGATTTCCTCCAGCACCAGACGCACCATGGCGGCGCATTCGGTGCGCGGCAAGCCCACCTGGCGGTGAACAGCCTCGCTCAGATCGGCGCGTGTGATGGTTTTTCCGGCCATGTGCTTTCCCCTCCTGGACTGCTCCATAATTAGATGCCCAATTGCCCGAGGTCAAGGCCGCCACACAAGAAAAAAGCGAGTTCTCAATACCTTACGAGGATTTTCACAGACGGATGAGGGCCGCCCCCCAGGTGAATCCGCCGCCCATGGCCTCGAGCAGCAGCAGATCGCCCGGCCTGGCGCGGCCGGTGCGCACCGCCTCGTCCAGCGCCAGCGGAATCGAGGCCGCGGAGGTGTTGCCGTGGCGGTCGAGGGTGATGAAGACCTTTTCGGAGGGGATGCCGATCTTTTTCGCCGTGCCCTCGAGGATGCGGATATTGGCCTGGTGGGGAACGAAGAGGGCGATGTCGTCGGCCGAAACCCCGGCATCCTCCATGACCTCCTTCATGACTTCGGCGATGCGGGTCACGGCATGGCGAAAGACCTCGCGGCCCTTCATGCGCAAAAACCCGGTGGTCTGGGTGGTGGAGGGGCCGCCATCGACATAGAGCAGATCGCGCTGGCGGCCATCGGCATGAATGCGGGCAGCGAGGATGCCGCGGTCGGAGACATCGCCCCTGCCCTCCCCGGCCTCCAGGACCACCGCGCCGGCGCCATCGCCAAAGAGCACGCAGGTGCCCCGGTCATCCCAGTCGAGAATGCGCGAGAAGGTCTCCGCGCCGATGACCAGGGCCCGGGTGGCCTGACCGGAGCGCAAAAATGCATCGGCCGTGGTCAGGGCATAGACGAAACCGGAGCACACAGCCTGCAGATCGAAGACCGGGCAGGTGTTGGTGATGCCCAGTTCGGCCTGCACCGTGGCGGCGGTGGCGGGGAATGTCTGGTCCGGGGTGGAGGTGGCCAGGACGATGAGATCGATGTCTTGCGGCCTTGTCCCCGCCGCATCGAGGGCGCGGCGCGCCGCGGTGGTGGCCAGGTGCGAGGTATATTCGCCATCGGCGGCGATATGGCGGGCGCGGATGCCGGTGCGGGTGGTGATCCACTCATCGGAGGTGTCCACCATTGCGGACAGCTCGTCGTTGGTGAGGATCTTGCCGGGCAGGCACGAGCCCGTGCCGGTGATGATGGATCGGCGCATGGATGCTGAACTCTTTCATGCTATGTGTCAGGCCTTGCCCGCGGCCTCCAGCAGATGCTGCTTGGCGGCAAGGTCGGCGGCTATCTTTTCAACAAGGTTTGACTTGGCCATGTCAACCGCAATCTCGATGGCGTTGGCGAAGCCTTCCGCCGTGGCTCCGCCGTGGCTTTTCACCACCACGCCGTTGAGGCCGAGGAAAACCGCGCCATTGTTGGTGCTCGGATCGAGCTTGGCCTTGAGCCTGGCGAAGGCGCCACGGGCGAGAAGGGCGCCCAGCATGGCCAGGGGCGATTCCTGGATGCGCGCCTTGAGATACTGGCTCACCAGCCTGGCGGTGCCCTCGGCGGTCTTCAGGGCGATATTGCCGGCAAAGCCCTCGGTGACGATGACATCGACCTCACCGGTGGCGATGTCGGTGCCCTCCACGAAGCCCACGTATCTGACCGGCAGGCGCGATTCGCGCAGCATGCGTCCGGCCTCGCGCACCTCCTCGACGCCCTTTATCTCCTCCACGCCGACATTGAGCAGGCCCACCGAGGGCTTGTCCATGTGGAACAGGGAGCGGGCCATGGCCTCGCCCATGATGGCGTAATCCACCAATTGCTCGGCATCGGCGCCGATGCTCGCGCCCACGTCCAGGACGATGGAGCGGCCGTTCAGGGTCGGCCATTGGGCGGCCAGGGCGGGGCGCTTGATGCCCGGCATGGTCTTGAGCACGAACATGCTCATGGCCATGAGCGCGCCGGTGTTGCCGGCCGAGACCATGACGGCGGCCTTACCATCACGCACCGATTCCAGCGCCTTCCACATGGAGGAGACGCGGCGGCCCTTGCGCAGGGCCTGGGAAGGCTTGTCGTCCATGCGCACCGCCACCTCGGCATGGCGGATCTCGCCGCGGCGGCTCAGGCGCGGATAGTCCTTCAGCAGTGGCGCAATGCGCGCCTCATCGCCATGGAGCAGAACGCGCATGTTGGGATGGCGTCTGAGAACGGCGTCAATGCCGGGGATGGTGACATCGGGGCCATGATCCCCGCCCATGACATCCACGGATATGACATAACTGTCCGGCATTTTCCCTCTTGTCCTTGCGTCCTCGCGCACCCGGCGGGCGGCTTGCCACCATCAGCGCACCGGCCATGCCCCCCGGCAGGGAAAAGAATCCCGCAAGGCCCATCCGCATGATGAGCAACAATACCGGCTTGATGGTCAGGGGAAAAGAAAAAATGCCGTCCATGCCGCCAGATGCTCCCCGCGGCAAGAGGATGCGGCGCGGGCACGAGCGCAAGAGGGCGCGAACTCCGGCGCGAGAAGGCTCAGGGCTTTTTCTTCAGCGCCTGCAGGGCGGCAAAGGGCTTCTTGCGGGGCGGTTCGTGTTCTTCGGCCGCTCCGGTGTGGTAATCGACATGGCTGGTGCCCGGTTTCTTGGGCCACGGATCGAGGGACAGCGCCAGGGTCTCGGCCACCAGCTCTCCAATGTCGAGCTCGAAGCCTTGCAGTATATCCGGCTCATCGGCGGCGAGCGGGTCGATGGGTTCATCCTGCGGCTGTTGGCTCGGGGCCTGGCCGGGGGGTAGATAGGTGCGCTCCACGGGGGCTTGCAGCTGAACGGGAAAGTTCTCCAGGGTGCGCACGCATTCTTGCTCGATATCGGCCTTTAGCTCGCCGGTGACGCGCCAGCCGCCTTTCCATGGCCTGATGTCGAGGCGCGCTTTCAGGGCATGGATGGCGGGCAGCATCATGCGTTTCGCCAGGGCCTGGCATTCGGACCGCGTTGCCTCGATGGTCTTGCGCTGCCCGCCTGCGGGGATGGAGCGGACATCCACGAGACGGGAAAATTCCGGCTGATTGATCATTCCTCACCCCCTTGCGGCTGCCCTGCCCCCTGGGGCGGCGGCGGGAAGGACAGCTGCCCCTTGCGAATCTGCGTCACAGGCTGGGCGCGCAGGACCTCCAGGGCCTTGCGCACATAGCCGGCCATCTCCGCCAGCGCCTCCGGCGGGGCCTTTCCATCATGGATGTTGCGGTCCAGGGCCTCTTGCAAGGCGGCCTCCGAGGGGGCCTCCAGGGCCGCCTTGTAGGCTCCCACGTGGCCATAGAAAACCTCCGCCATCTTGCGCACCTTCTTGCCCACGGCGACATCGCCGACGCCCATTTCGCGCAGGTTGTGATCCATGTCCAGGAAGAGCTCGTCGCACAATTCCTGTGCGAAGCGGGCCGTCTTTTCATCCCTTTCGCCGCGCAACCGCTCGAGCACCAGGAAGGCATGCAGGGTGATCATGTCGAAACGGCCGGTCACCGTGTCGGGCACGCCCAGACGGGCATAGAATTGCGGCTGCCGCGCTTGCACCACAATCTGGCGGTATGCCTCGCGCTCGGGAGGCTCCCTGCGCAGCCGGCCTAGAAATTTGCTCAGGAACATTTGATTTCGCCGTTCAAAGCGGCCATAAGCCAAAAGGATCCCGCCCCTTGCCGGGGCATGTGACTAGAGGGCATTCATGACAGATTTTTCGCCAAAGGGCCAGATCTCCCGGCGCGCCTTTCTCATCGGCGCGGCCGCGCTGGGGGGCTGCACGCCCACCGTCCTGCATCATGGCTACCTGCCGCGCAAGGGCGACATGGAGAAAATCCACGAGGGCATGAGCAAGGCCGAGGTGGAGGCCATCCTGGGCTCGCCCTCCACCACCGCCACCATCAGCACCCAGGGCGATGGCTATTACTACATCTCCAGCACCGTGGAGCAGACCTCCATCCTGGAGCCCAAGGAGACGGACCGCAAGGTCTTCGCCATCCGCTTCGATGAAAACGGCCTGGTGCGCAGCTTCGCCCTCTACGGTCTGCAGGACGGGCAGGTGGTCAACATCTCGTCACGCAAGACACCGACGCGCGGGCGCGAGCTGACCATCCTGCAGCAGATCTTCTCCAACTTCGGCACTGGCGGCGGCAGCACGCGGCCCAGCATTCCCGGCAGGTTCTGAAGGGTTTTCGCGGGTTGAAGGGCGAAGTTGCACCGGCATTTGTGCATCTCCATCAACAGTCTGAAGACCATCCTCACCCCCTGCCAACCACCCGTAGTGTCCCAAAATTGGGGTGGTTGGCAGGGGGTGAGGATGGACGCGCAAGCGTTTTTTAGAGACTCTCATTTGTGCACGGAGGTGCGTCGTTCCGGCCCGCGCATTTGTGCACGGAGGTGCGTCGCACCGGCCCGCTCCCCCTCCCGG
>JALSNA010000070.1 GCA_026987255.1 Hyphomicrobiales bacterium
GCCATGGACAACCGCTTCATCACCGATTGTCTCATATTCGACCGCTCTTGCCTGGGAGTGCGGCTGCGGCTGGCAGGGCGCGGCCAGTTGCCGGAGCATGTCAAGTTCTTCGATGACGAACTCGATACCCTTCACGTGGCCAAGGTTATCTGGCAGAGGGGAAACGAAGCCGGCCTGGCCTTTGCCCAAGACAAGGCAAGAGGCCTGCGCCGTGGCCCCGGACATGCGGCCCTGGCGGGGAAATACTATGCCTTGCGCCATGTCCGCTGACAAACGGGGCCAGGCGAGCCGGCGGCCTTCTTTCGATCATCTGCTGGACCAGCTTTCCCGCCGCCGCGCCGCGCCGGGCGATCACCGCATGCGCCTTCTGGCCTGCTTTCTGGAACAGGCGCTGGAAGGCAGTGCCGCCGGAAAACCCGCATCCGGACAAAGCCTGCATGGTTCACGGCTCATCCGTTGCGCATCGCATGGACATAATGGATGATCTCGGCCACCGCCGGATAAAACTCTTCCGGGATGAGCTGGTTGATTTGCGTCTGCGCATGCAAGGCCCTGGCGAGGGAGCGGTTCTCCATGACCGGGATACCGTGCTCCTGGGCGATTTCGCGGATTTTCAGGGCAATCAGGTTCTGACCCTTGGCGATGACCACCGGGGCGGCGTCGCGCTCGCGGTCATAACGCAGGGCCACGGAATAATGGGTCGGGTTGGCGATGACCACCGTGGCCTGGGGAACGGCGGCCATCATCGATTTGCGCAGCCTGTCGCGGGCCAGGGATAGGCGCCGGGCCTTGACGATGGGATCTCCGTCGAGCTCCTTGCGCTCATCCTTGACCTCCTGGCGGGTCATGCGCAGGTTCGCCCACCAATGCCGCCGCGCCCAGACATAATCGGCCCCCGCCAGCACGATTGCGGCGAGCGCCACCGCGGAGAGAAGTTTCAACGCCAGTTCACGCAAGATTGCGGGCAACAGCGCCGGGCTTTGCAACACCGATGTCATGATGCGGCCGGCCTCGGACTTGAGCAAAATGGCCACGATCACGCTAATGGCGGAAAACTTGAAAACCGCCTTGAGAAACTCCACCCGCCCCTGGGCGCCAAGCAGCCGCTTGAGCCCCTTGCCCGGTGATATGCGCGACGGATCGGGGCGGATCCGGTGCAGGACGATGCGCGGCATGTTCTGGGAGAAAGAGGCCACGAGAGCAGCGGCGATGAAAATGGCAAAGACAGGAATGAGGAATTGGAAGGCCAGGAGCGCAACTTGCCGCATGATCTGCAAGGCGATAGCGCCATCCTCCAGATCCCATTGTTCCGGCCTTTCCAGAAATGCCGACAGCCC
Organism: Hyphomicrobiales bacterium; assembly: GCA_026987255.1. Classification (GTDB taxonomy): domain Bacteria; phylum Pseudomonadota; class Alphaproteobacteria; order Rhizobiales; family Aestuariivirgaceae; genus Thermopetrobacter. The sequence goes on from JALSNA010000070.1 coordinate 1,338, forward strand.
TGCTGATACGGAAAATGCCCCATCGCCCATCTGCACGGCGGCAATGATGAACATGGCGAGCAGGGATGTCACGATCGCCGGTTCGCGCGAGTGCGGCACGTTGCCCTTTTTCAGCGCGTCGGAAACCTTCTTTTCGCTGGGCTCTTCCGTCTTGGAGTCCTTGCCCGCATCCTCGGCCATCTGCCCTTGCCCCTCATCTCAGGCCCCAGCATTTGCACCGGGCCTGAAACCTGCAACCACCCTGCCCCTGCATGACTCCTGACCTTCAGTCCTCCTCGCCATCCCCGATGGTGATCTCGCCGGAGCGCGCCAGATCCAGGGCAATGGACGCCACCTCCTGGCGGGCCTGCACGATCTCGTCTTCCGCCGGCACGTTGCCGGACGACAGCTCCGCCTCGGCCATCTTGCGCATGCGTCCGCCCAGGGCCTCCAGAACGAGGGATTTCAGGTTTTCACCGGCGCCATGAAGCGCCTTGATGGTCACCTCCGTGGGCACCTTGTCGAAGAGCACCAGGCGGTCTTTCTGTGAAAGATGCGCAACATCCTCGAAGGCGAAGAGCATGCGCTTGATCTCGCGGGCCTCCTCGGGGCGCTGCGCCTTGAGCTGCTCCAGAAATTGTTCGGCCACTTCCTTGTCCATGCGGTTGACGATGCTGGCGATGCGGGCGCGGGCCTCGGCGCTGCGCGCCGCTGCGGTGTTGTCGATGAAGGAAAGCCTGATATGGTGCTCCACGACGACGGTCAGTTTCTGCGAGACGGGGCGCATGTCCAGCAGGCGCAGCAGGATTTCATTGCGCCGCTCATCGCTCAGGGCCTTCATCACGCCCGCGCTGATATCCGAATCCACGCGCGACAGAAGGTAGGCGGCCAGCTGGGGATGTTCCGTCTCGGCCAGGGGCAGCATCATTTCCACGCTGGCGAAGCGCTCGTCCTCCCATACGGGCCGCGCCTCGCCGGGGCCCTCGAGCTCCTCCAGAACGTCTGCGTCCAGCACCTCCTCCAGAAGGCTGCCGGGGCTGCGGTAATCCCCCACCATGCGCAACTGGCGCATGAAGCGCATGGCGAAATCCTCGATGATGGTGGCAAAATCTTCCGCATCCACCGGCTCCAGCTCCATGTCCAGGGAGCGGATACGCGCCAGATCGTCCTGATCCAGATGCTTGAGCAGCTTTTCCAAAGTCGGCGCATCCAGGACATTGAGAATGGTGACGGCCTTCCACTTGCCCGGCAGGCTGGTGGCGGATTGCATCGGCTGATCCATCCCGTGCTCCGTCATGGCATTTTCACCGCCCTGCTCAACACAGACCGCCATCGGGGCCGGCTATCTCGGTGAGGGAAATGCCGAAGCGCTCGTTGTCCTCTTCCAGCAGCACCACCTCGCCACGCGCCACCAGGCGGCCATTGACGACCACATCGACAGGCTCTCCCACCTTGTGATCCAAAGGCACGACCGAGCCTGGCCCCAGCTTCATGAGCGCCGCGATGGACATGCGCGCCTGTCCGAGAACCGCCTGCACCGAGACGGGAATGCGCATTACCAGATCGAGGCTGGGAGCGCCCCCCTCCGGCCCGAGCTGCTCCATGGCCTGCCGCGAAAGGGTGTCTGCAACCGTGCGCTCCTTGCCCTGGGCGCTGTCCTCCTGCGCCCCATCCTGTGCTGCGGGGGCATCAGCGGCTTTTGCATCCTGTGACGTGATTTCCATTTCCGCCTGCCTGTTCATGTCATCCGTCATTGTTTCGCACCCTTGCTGCCGATCATGGACTGCAAGAACTCCTCCTCGTCACTGACCGGCCTGCGCAGCTTGAGCGTGAAGACGCCCCCGGCCTGGCCGATATCGCAATGAAACAGGGACTGCCCATCGCACTCCAGGCGCACCGGGGCATCCTTGCGCACGTCGAGCTTGAGCACCTGCCCCGGCCTGAAACGGGCGACATCCTCCAGGGTGATCTCCCCGCCATCGAGAACCGCCCTGCACAGCACCTCGGAGGTCTTGATCCTGCTGTCCAGCCGGCCGGCCCAGGGATTTTCGTCCTCCTCGCCGGCCATGGCCGGGGCCTCCTGCGCCGGACAGGCCCGCAGGCCGCTGAACAGCCCCGGCGGCAGAATGATGGTGACCGTGCCTTGTTCATCCAGCGCCGAGAGCACCAGGCGGACGCACAGAACCGGACGCTCCTCCAGGGCCAGCTCAGCGGTGGTTTCCGCCGGGCGAATCTCGTCCACATCCATGACCAGATCGAACATGGGGGCAAAGGCCGGTTTCATGGCGGAGATGAAGATTTCCGCCGCATGCCCGGCCAGCAGACTGTCGAAGGATGTCCATTGCCGGGGCGCGGGCGCGCTGCGCCCCTTCGCGCCGCCACCGAGAAAGGCCTCGATGACGAGATTGACCGCGGCTGCGTCGAACCCGATGCAACTGAGGGTGTTCTGGTGGGCAATGGAGCACAAGGCCACCAGGTGCCCCGGCTCCATCAGTCCGCTGCGGCGCACCGGCTGCAAGGCAATTTCCTCAAGGGAGGTTTCAAACAGCACCTGCGCGGCATCGAAAAGCCTGTCGCGCATGTCCTGACAGATACGGCCGAACAACGAGCGCAACAGCCTCAGCCGCTCCGGCGGCATGTGCCCGGAGGAGGACAGAAGCGGATTGGCCTCCTCCCCGGCAGGGGCCTGCGGCATGGATTTCGCCGATTGCGTGGCAGTCATGGATCAGGCCGCCTTCTTGTCTTGCGCGCCGCCGGAACCGGGGTTGAGGGTTTCATCCTCCACCGTGTCGATGGTCGGACGGTCGTGGGAGGAAATGGTCTTGCGGCCGAACTCCAGGGCCACTTGCGGCATGGCTCCGTTCATGAACGCCAGCAAGGTCTGCTTGACGATGGTGAAGCGGCGCAGGTTGTGATCCCGCACGGACTTGATCTTGGTGGCTATGGGGCCGACCACGGCATAGGAGAGAAAGATGCCGGCGAAAGTGCCCACCAAAGCCGCGCCGATCAGATGGCCGAGCACCTCCGGAGACTGATCCAGCGCCCCCATGGCCTTGATCACGCCGAGCACGGCGGCAACGATGCCAAGGGCCGGCAGGCTTTCGGAAATGGCGACCAGCGAATGAACCGGCTCCATGGCCTCATGGGTGATGGTCTGGATCTCCTCGTCCATGAGCGCTTCCACCTCGTGAGTCTTGGCATTGCCGATGAGGATGAGGCGCACGTAATCACAAATGAAGGTCGTCAATTCACTGTTCTTCATAACATCCGGATATTGCTGAAAAATCTGTGATTCATCCGGGTTGTCTATGTGCTCCTCCACCTGGCCGCGCGATTTTCCCCGCACCTCCCTCATGAGGGTGAACAAAAGGCCCAGAACATCGAGATGATCGCGCACGCCGGGGGTCTTTCCCTTGAAGGCCTCCATCAGGGCCTTGCCCGTTTCCTTGACCGTCCGCATGGGATTGGCGACCAGGAAGGTGCCGAAGGCCGCCCCGCCAATGACGACGAATTCCCATGGCTGCAAAAGCACGCCGATATGACCGCCCATGGCGATGAAGCCGCCAATCATGCTGCCCAGCGTCACCAGAAGCCCCAATATGATGCCCAAAACGGAAATCTCCCTTTTTCACCCGGGCCGCCCCGGCAGAGCCGGGGGCTGGCCTCAATAAAGGCGCGAATGCCGGATGGCGCCACGTTTTTGCCGGGCCCAGAACCTGGGGTCAGGACCCATGAATTTGCACGGCATATGCAGGATTTATGCTGCATATCAGCGTC
>JALSNA010000071.1 GCA_026987255.1 Hyphomicrobiales bacterium
CTGTCCACCACCATGGCCCGCCTCGATCAGGATCTCAAGCGCGGCGCCCGCCTGCTCGCCCGGCTGCAAACGCCCACATCCGCGGCCCGCTCCGCCTGCCGCATCACCCGCGCCATCCTGCGCGCCGGGATCAGGGCCGCCAGCGGCACACGCCCGGATGCCCCGAAGGAAACCACGACGGCCGCGTGAAAGCCGCAAGCAACCGAAGCCACGTCCAGCGCACAGATCAGCGCGCCGTCAGCACCATGCGGCACTGGGGCGGCAGTTTGTCCAGCGTCAGGACGGGTTTGGGCTTGTGCCTTTTCGGCCGTGGCCGCGGCAGGGGGATGCCGTGATAGAATTTCGGCTTCGGCTTGGGGCGCACCCAGGGGCGGTCCGAATACCAATAGGCCAGCTCCGCGCCGCAGCCGGTGCCGTCCTTCGGGTGCGGATCGCCCTGGTTCTTGCAATATTGCGCCCCCGGCGGGCAGCGCAGGCGCACGTGGAAATGATAGTTGTGGCCATAATAGGGGCGCACCTTGGCCAGCCAGGCGCGGTTTGCATCGCCGTTGCGCCGTGACCAGTCACACAGGTATTTCTTGATCGGCGGATGGACGAAAATGCGCTGCACCAGCGGGTTCATGGCCGCCCGCCGGATGAGCCGCGCATGGGCCGGGGTGAAGCGCTGCGGATTGATCCGCTTGCGGTCCAGCACCATGAGCCTGGCGGACATTGTCTCGCGCTCCTTGCGCGAGAGCACATGATCGGGCATGGGCGTCAGCCAGATATCGGCATCCAGCCCGATCTGGTGCGAGGCATGGCCGGTGAGCATGGGCCCGCCGCGCGGTTGCGACATGTCGCCGATGAGCAGCCCCGGCCAGCCATCCTGGGCCTGGGCATCTATGGCCAGCTTCTTGAGAAACTCCACCAGCACCGGCATGCCCCAGTTGCGGTTGCGCGACAGGCGCATGACCTGCCAGGCGCTGCCGTTGATGGGCATGGCCACCGCCCCGGCCAGACAGCCGCGCGAATAAAAGCCGATGGGCTGTGGCGGCAGGGGGGCGGGGGTTTTCACATGGCCGAAAAGCTGCTTGGCGGGAATGGTGCCGGTGCGCACATCGGTGCTGCGGGAAGCCGGGGCGAAATTGGCTTTCGCCGTGCCCGCCATGGCCACATCCGGCGCCACAAGCGCCATCCCCAGCCCCGCGATGGCGAGGATGGATGCCACAAGGGGCCTATTTCTTGCGGAAGGCATCGAGTGACACGATCTTTTCTGCCTCGCCGGAGGGCTCTTGCATGACTTCTGTCTCTGCCTTGCGCCTGATGTCATCCCCGGCGTCCGGCCCCAGCTTGAGGATGGCCTCTTGCTCCACGGGCGAGACCTCGAATTGCAGGCCGAATTGCACCGCCGGGTCGAAGAAGCCCTTGATGGCATCGAAGGGGATGACCAGCTTCTCCGGGATGTTGTCGAAGGACAGATCCACCTCGAAACGGTTGGCATGCACCTTCAGGTTCCAGAACTGATGCTGGATGATGATGGTCATTTCCTCCGGATACTTCTTGCGCAGCCGCTCCGACATGCCGACATCGGGCCGGGTGGTGTCGAAGGCGATGAAGAAATGATGATTGCCCGGCAATCCCTCGCGCTCGACGCGCATGAGCGCCAGCTTGACCACCTGGCGCAGGGCCGATTGCGCCAGCAGGTCATAGCGCATCAGGTCCTCGGCGGCGCCGGAGCCGTTTTTGTTTTCGTCCGTCATGCTTTCATGTCCTGAAACAGGAAGACTTGTGCGGCAAACAGTGCTCTTCCCCGCCTTGCGGGATTAACGCAAGGCGCATTATATACCCATCCGGGGCGCGGGGAAAACAGATTTCACCTGATGGCCAATTCAAAAGGCCGGCAACACAAGAGAGGGAAAAATCCTCAGCCATCTTCGCGCCGCATGGGCGGCACCGGCGGCACCCGCGGCTCGGCCGCGGAAGGATGCGGCGCGAAGGGAGCGGGATCTTCATAGACCGCTTCGGGCGCATGGCCTTGCGGCTCAGGCTCCGGGATGTGCTCTGGCGGCGGCGGGGCGCGCCGCGGCGCGGGGCGCGGCCTGGGCTCCAGGGCCGGCCGGTGAAAGACCTCCGGCTCTTCTTGCTCCGCGCGCATAATGCCCTGTTCGATGACCAGATCGTTCTCGCCACCGGTCAGGATGAGATGTTCCACGTCATCGCGGCGCACCAGCACCAGCCGGCGCTCCTTGTCGATGGAAAAATGCTCCACCACGCCGATGCGCCGCCCCTTGCGCCCGCCTGCGCCCGTGCGCTGCATGTTGCGGTAAATGACGATGGCGGCATAGATCAAGGCCAGCAGGATGACCAGGGCCAGAGCATAATAGATCAAGGTATCCATGACATGCCCCCTCAGGCTGAAAGACGCGGACCTTGGCATCTTTCGGGTTTGAATTGCCCACCACTATAGCCCAAGGCGCGGATAACCGCAAAAACGGCTTTGCCCATGCCACATGCGCGGCCGGTTGGTGCTCATGAAAGGGGATGTCTGAAAGAAAAGCGAGAGGGCTTCTGTTGCCAGGCGCCCTCTCAAAGCCCCGCCTGATCTGGCTAAAGATCAGGAGTTGAAGTTTCGATAACCGGACACTGCCTTACGCAGCGACGGCCACCGGAGCATAGTTGTCGTTGGCAACTATAAGGTTTGGACCGTTACGGCGGTGCCTCAACCGGGCGAAGGGTCTGTCCTTTGGCTCCCCGTCGAAACTGTTTCGCCCCCATCAGATGAACCGCTGATGCGGCCCATGTGGTGGAGGCGCCGGGTACCGCCCCCGGGTCCGAGGAGTTATTGCGACAGCCGTTTATCGCCATAGCCCGTTCAACCGGGCAGTCCCAATATAAGCGCCCGATCATGGCTTTTGAAGGGCGGAAGAAACAATTTTTTGCTCCTCACCGCCCCTTTTCGTAAATCCCCACCAGTTCCGCCTTTGCAAGAACGTGGCCTTTCATGGCTTCCAGGAGGGCGGGCTTGGTCAGGGGCTCATGGGGCAATGGGGCATCCAGGGCATAGAGCCTGAAAAAGTAGCGGTGCGCGCCGATGGGCGGACATGGGCCGCCGTAGCCCTGCCGGTGCCAGTCGTTGATGCCCTCCACCGCGCCTTGCGGCATGGCCTTCATGGATGCGCCCTCCGCCAGCCCCTTTGCCTGTGGCGGGATGTTGGCCACCACCCAGTGCACCCAGGTCATGCGCGGCGCGGCCGGATCCGGGGCATCCGGATCGTCGACGATGAGCGCCAGGGCGCGGGTGCCTTCCGGCACATCCCGCCAGGCCAGCGGCGGCGAGATGTCCGCGCCCTCGCAGGTATATTTCGCCGGGATCCGTTCATCCGGTGCAAAAGCCTCCGAGAAGATTTCCATGCCGGCCTCCATCGCCAGACCCTGCGCCTGCATCGCAAGCGCCATCGCCCCCGTCATCAGCAAATATGGGAAAGCTCTCATGGTTTTTCCAATCCGTATCTTGTCACACCCTACCGCCAGCGTGCACTTTTGCATTAAGCGGCGAATCCGGCTAGGGTTTGACGATGGTTCCTCCCGGTTCGCGTGACAACGGGCCGGACAGGGGGCTGTTGCAATAACCGGAACCAACAGACATTGCCAAGGAGGTCTCATCCCATGGCCGACATTTCCAAGTATCTCAAAGACGTGCAGCGCTATGACGCCAAGGCCAATGAAAAGGCCGTGGAGACCATCGTCAAGTATCTGGGCATCGCCCTGCGCTCGCGCGATGCCTCGCTGGTCTCGTGCTCCGACGACAGCGAGCTCGACCGGGTGCGCAAGGGCTTTTGCGTCAAGAAGCTGGGGCTGGACGCCGATGCCGCCGCCGCGGCGGTGAAGAAGACCTGCGAGACCATGAAGGGCGATCGCAACAAGAACCGCGTCACCTTCTATTACCTGGTCGCCCAGGCCTCCGGCACCATGGACAAGCTGATATAAGGCCAAAAACCCGGCATGGCCGGAAGACGCGCCTGGCGGAGCAGGATTTCGCCAGGCGCGATTGTGCGTCTGACTGGCGGGATCCATCCATGCAGCAATATCTCGATCTCATGCGCCGCGTGCTGGAAACCGGCGCGCGCAAGGATGACCGCACCGGCACCGGGACGCTGAGCGTCTTCGGCCACCAGATGCGCTTCGATCTGGCGCGGGGCTTTCCCCTGCTGACCACCAAGAAACTGCACATCCGCTCCATCATCCACGAGCTTCTGTGGTTTTTGCGCGGCGATACCAACATCGGCTGGCTCAACGAGCACGGCGTCAGCATCTGGGACGAATGGGCCGACGAGAAGGGCGATCTTGGCCCCATCTACGGGGCCCAATGGCGCTGCTGGCCCGATGGAAAGGGCGGATGCATCGACCAGATCGCCCAGATCGTCGAGCAGATCCGCACCAATCCCGATTCGCGGCGCATCATCGTCTCGGCCTGGAACGTCGCCGACGTGCCGCGCATGGCCCTGCCGCCATGTCATCTGCTGTTTCAGTTCCACGTGGCAAGCGGGCGCCTTTCCTGCCAGCTCTACCAGCGCTCGGCCGACATCTTCCTCGGCGTGCCCTTCAACATCGCCTCCTATGCCCTGCTGACCCACATGGTGGCCCATGTGACGGGGCTGAAGGCGGGGGATTTCGTCCATACCCTCGGCGATGCGCACCTGTATCTCAACCACCTGGAGCAGGCGAAAACCCAGCTTGCGCGCGCCCCGCGCCCGCTTCCCAGGCTAAAGATCGCCCGCAAGGTTGACAATCTGGACGATTTCCGCTTTGAGGATTTCATCATCAGCGGATACGATCCCCATCCCCATATCAAGGCCCCGGTGGCCGTGTGATCTGGCGCGTGACCCATGAAAACCTGGCTTGTCGTCTATATTCTGCTCAATGGCGTGTGGACTCCCGGCGATCAGGTCAAGCCCGCCGGATGGCACCCGCGCGCCTATGCCAGCAGGGCCATCTGTGAAAAGCGCAGGGCCTTCGCCATAGAGGCGGTGAAAAAGACCGCCAAGGCTCCCTCCAGGTGGTTTTGCACCACCAATCCCAAGGCCTCCCTGGCCGAGTTGGAAAAGGCCG
>JALSNA010000072.1 GCA_026987255.1 Hyphomicrobiales bacterium
GGAGATCACGGGGTGGTGCGCAAACAGCCTCTCGGCCATGTGCATGACCTGGGCGGTGCTCACCGCCTCGATCCTTTCGATGAACTCGGCGATGGGCGGCACACGGCCATAGGCCAGATACTGGCGCGCCATCTGTCCGGCGCGCGAGGTGGCGCTCTCCAGGCTCATGACCAGACCCGCCTTGCCCTGGGCGCGGGCGCGGGCCAGCTCGGCCTCCGTCACCCCCTCGCGCAGGCCCAAAGCCTGCTTGCGCATGAGCCTGAGCGCCTCTTGCGCCTTGTCCGGGGCGGTGGCGGCATAAAGATAGAGCAGGCCGCTATCCGCCCAGGGGGAATAACAGGTATAGACCGAATAGCACAGGCCGCGCTCCTCGCGCAGCGACTGAAACAGCCTGGAGGCCATGCCGCCGCCAAGGATGGAGGACAGCGCCTGGGCGGCGTAGATGCCTGCATCGGCAAACCCCGGCGCCGGCCAGGCAAGCACCATGTGAGTTTGATCCTGCGGCCGTTCGCTGCGGATTTCGCCGGGGCGAAAGCGCGGTGTCGTCCTGTTTGGCTGCCCGCCGGCAGGGAAATCCGCCAGCAGCGCGCCAGCCTGCCGAAGCAGCTCCGCGTGGGTGATGTTGCCCGCCGCCGCCAGCACCATGCGCCCGCCGGTGTAATGACGCTGGCGGAAGGCGCGCAAATCCCGCGGGGCAAGGGCGCTGACCGTCTCCACCGTGCCCAGGACGGAGCGCCCCAGGGGATTGTCCCCGAAGGCGCGCGCCTCGGCCTGCTCGAAGACCACATCGGCCGGATCGTCCCGGGCGGCGGCGATCTCCTGGAGGATGACGCCCCTTTCGCGCTCCATCTCACCGGCGTCGAACAGCGGATGGAGCACGATATCGGCCAGAACCTCCAGCGCCACCGGCCAGTCCTCCTTGAGCACGTGGGCGGTGTAGCCGGTGGTCTCGGTGGAGGTGGAGGCGTTCAGATCGCCGCCGCGGCCCTCGATCTCCTCGACGATCTGGCGCGCGCTGCGCGAGGTGGTGCCCTTGAAGGCCATGTGCTCGAGAAAATGCGCCAGACCGGCCTCGCGCGGCGTCTCGTCGCGCGATCCGGCGGCGGCCCAGATGCCCAGCGCCACCGTCTCCAGGTGCGCCATGGCGTGGGAGATGACCGTCAGGCCATTGGCCAGATGGGAGATGGATATGCTCATGCCGAGGCGCGGGAGGCGATGAAGGCCTCCACCTTGTCGAGGCTGGCCGGCAGGACGGAGAGATGCTCGGTGTCCTCCATGATGTGCGCCAGCCTTTGCGGCAGCGGCGGGCGCTTGCCGGTGGCCTTCTCCACCGCATCGGGGAACTTGGCCGGATGGGCGGTGGCCAGGGAGACCATGGCCGCCTCCGCACCGGCCTTCTGGCGCGCCACGTGCAGGCCCACGGCGGTGTGCGGATCCACCAGCAGACCGCATTCCTCATGTGTGCGGGCGATTTCCTCCACCACCTCGTCTTCGGTGGCGCGGCCCGAATCGAACAGGCCGCGGATGGCCTGAAGAACTTCTTCGGGGATGGTGAAGGCCCCCGACTGGGCCAGCGAATCCATCAGCCGTTTGATCATCTGCGCATCGCGCCCGGCGGCATCGAAAAGCAGGCGCTCGAAATTGCTGGAGACCTGGATATCCATGGAGGGGCTGGTGGTGGGGGAAACCCCCGTGACCTCGTAGCGCCCCGTGCTCAGGGCGCGATGCAGGATGTCGTTGATGTTGGTGGCGATGACAAGCTGCTCTATCGGCAGGCCCATCCTGCGCCCCGCGTATCCGGCCAGGATATCGCCGAAATTGCCCGTCGGCACGGTATAGGAGACAGCCCGGTCCGGCGCGCCCAGGGCCAGCGCCGAGGTGGCGTAATAGACGATCTGGGCCAAAATCCGCCCCCAGTTGATGGAGTTCACTCCCGCCAGGCGCATCCTGGCGCGGAAGGGGGCATCGTTGAACATGGCCTTGACCAGCGCCTGGCAATGGTCGAAATCGCCCTCGATGGCTATGTTGTGGACATTGGGGGCATCCACCGTGGTCATCTGGCGGCGCTGCACATCGGAGACCCGCCCGTGGGGATGGAGGATGAAGATGTCCGCCCGCCGGGAATGGCGGAAGGCCTCGATGGCCGCCGAGCCGGTATCGCCGGAGGTGGCCCCGATGATGGTCACGTGCTGATCGCGGCGGGCCAGGGCAATGTCCATGAGGCGCGCCAGGATCTGCATGGCCACGTCCTTGAACGCCAGGGTGGGGCCGTGGAAGAGCTCCAGCATCCACAGATTGCCGCCGAGCTGGACAAGCGGCGTCACCGCCGGATGTCCGAACGTTTCCGCCGCTTCGCGAATCAGCCCCGCCAGCTCGTCCGCGGAGAGAAAATCGCCCATGTAGGGGGCCATGACGGCCACCGCCACCTCCTCCCATGGGCGGTTTTGCAAGGCCCGCCAGGCGTCCGCTTCGAGCGCGGGCCAGTTCTGCGGCAGATAGAGCCCGCCATCGGGGGCCAGACCGGCCAGCAGAACATCCTCGAAGGTCTTGCCCGCCGCGCCGCCGCGGGTGGAGTGATAGAGCATGGAAAAACCCCGCGTGATCCTGTTTCGCGATGTGCGCGCACCCTAGCCGCAAAAGGCGGGCGGGCTCAAGAGCCGCGAGGCCGGATTTTGGCCGCATTTGCAGGTGACATCTGCGCCATGTCCGGTTTTGCCGCATACCCGCGCAATGCTGGACGGCCGGGGCGAAACGGAGTATGGACATTGGCAACTCAACAGCAAGCGGAGCATCCTGGGACATGAACATGCGTGGTCTGGCGTTTTCTTTGGCGAAAATCATTTCCCCGGCCGTCATCGGCCTTGGTCTTGTGGGCGCGGGCGCGGCCCTCACCACCGCCCCCGGCTGGGCCCAGCAGGCGGGCAAGATGCCGGTCAGGCCCTTCGGCCCGCGCGTCAGGCCGCCCGCCGGGGCGCGCCAGCCCGCACGGCGCGGGCCCAAGCCGGACATCATCATGACCAAGGGCATGTGGAAGGTGATCTGCGAGACCTTGCCGGTGGCCAAGGACAAGACGCAGAAGGCCTGCTATGTCTCCGCCACCGCCATCGATCCCAAGCGCAAGAACGTCTTCATCTCGCTCATCGTGCTGAAGACGCCGCGCAAGGACAAGGCCGGCAAGGTCAAGCTCGGCCACATGATGAACGTGCGCGCCCCCGTCGGCGTCTATCTGCCCACCGGCATCGGCCTGGAGATCGACGGCAAGGCCATCGCCCGGGTGCCCTTCATCCGCTGCAATCCGGTGTTCTGCGAATCCATCGCCGAGGCCCGCCCAAAGACCCTGGCGCAGCTGAAGAAAGGCAAGGTGGCGCGCTTCATCGTCTATGCCGCCCCCGGGGTCGGCCTGCCCCTGGAGTTCAAGCTGGCCGGGTTCACCGCGGCGCTGAACAAGCTCGACAGCATGAAATGACCCGTTTCTCTCATCAGTGAAGGGCCAATCCCCCATGACCCAGCCGGGGCCGGACATTTTCTTCGAGGCCAATGGCCTGAGCCGCGAAAAGGCCCATGAGCTGACAGCACAGGCCCTGCATGGCTGTGATGACGGCGAGCTTTTCCTGGAGGCGGCGCGCTCCGAATCCCTGGTCTGGGATGACGGCAAGCTGAAATCGGCCTCCTATGATTCGCGCGCCGGGTTCGGCCTGCGCGCCATCAGCGAAGAGCGGGTGGGCTATGCCCAGTCCTCGGAAGTTTCCGAGGCCGCCTTGCGGCGCGCCGCGCAGACGGTGCGGGCGGTGCGCGCCGGGCATGAGGGCGTCATGGCCGCCCCGCCGGCAGGCACCAACGCGGCTCTTTATCCCCCCGACGATCCCACCCTGGAAATGCCCTTTGCGGACAAGGTGCGGCTTCTGGAAGAGGCCGATGCCTTCGCCCGCGATCTGGATGGGCGGGTCCGGCAGGTCTCGGTCTCGCTGGCCGGGTCGTGGCAGGCGGTGGCCATCATCCGCCCGGAAGGCCGCGAGATCTTCGATTTTCGCCCCCTGGTGCGTTTCAACGTTTCCATCATCACCGCCGATGGCGAAAGGCGCGGCAGCGGCATGCATGGCTTGGGCGGGCGTGAGCATTGGGCCGATTACATTGGCGGCGATGCCTGGCGCGAAGCGGTGCGCGAGGCGCTGCGCCAGTCGCTGGTCTCCCTGGAGGCGGCCCCGGCCCCGGCCGGGGAGATGGACGTGGTGCTGGGGCCGGGCTGGCCGGGCATCTTGCTGCACGAGGCCATAGGGCACGGGCTGGAAGGGGATTTCAACCGCAAGGGCACATCGGCCTTCGCCGGGCTCATGGGCGAGCAGGTGGCGGCAAGAGGCGTGACCGTCGTCGATGACGGCACCATTCCGGGGCGGCGCGGTTCGCTCAGCGTCGATGACGAGGGCACGCCAACGTCCGAAACCGTGCTCATCGAGGATGGCAGGCTGGTGGGCTACATGTTCGACCGGCTCAATGCGCGGCTGATGAAGGCCGCCCCCACCGGCAACGGACGGCGCGAATCCTATGCCTATGCCCCCATTCCGCGCATGACCAATACCTTCATGCGCGCCGGAAAGCACGATCCGCAAGAGGTCATCGGATCGGTGAAAAAGGGGCTTTATGCCGTCTCCTTCGGCGGCGGCCAGGTGGACATCACCTCGGGCAATTTCGTCTTTACCTGCACCGAGGCCTATCTGATCGAGGATGGCAAGGTGACCCGCCCGGTGAAGGATGCCACCTTGATCGGCAATGGCAAGGACGCCCTCACGCGGGTGAGCATGATCGGCAACGATCTGCGCCTCGATCCGGGCATAGGCACCTGCGGCAAGGCCGGTCAGGGCGTGCCGGTGGGCGTCGGCCAGCCCACCATCCGCCTCGATGGCCTCACCGTCGGCGGCACCGGCTGAAGCGCCGGCCCGGCGCATCCGGGCACAGACGCATGGCGCGGCGCACGATGCGCGCCAGATGCGGCGTCGTGCGCAGGCCTTCCACCTCATCGGGGGTTGCCCAGCGAACTTGCGCCGCATCGGAGGCAGCGCGCGCAATACCGCTCAGCCAGCGGGC
>JALSNA010000073.1 GCA_026987255.1 Hyphomicrobiales bacterium
CATCAGCCGCTCGATGTAATTGCGCAGCTGGCGCACGTTGCCCGGCCAGTCACGCGATTGCAGCAGCGCCATGGTCTCCCCGGACAATCTGCGCGGCGGCTGGCCCGAGGCGCGCGAATAGCTGGCGATGAAATGCTCCACGAGAGCCGGGATGTCCTCGCGCCGCTCGGCCAGGGAGGGCACGGTGACCGGCACCACCGCAAGGCGGTGGTAGAGGTCCTCGCGAAAGGCCTTGCGGGCGATCAGTTCGGTGAGCGGCCGGGATGTGGAGGAGATGATGCGCACATCCACCTTGACCGGGGTGGCGCCGCCGACCCGCAGGAAGGTCTGATCCACCAGCACCCGCAGCACCTTGCCCTGGGTTTCCAGCGGCATGTCGGAGACCTCGTCGATATAGAGGGTGCCGCCGTGGGCCTCTTCCAGCTTGCCGGTGATGCGCCCCGTGCCATTGCCCTCGAGGCCGAAGAGCTCCGTCTCCATGCGCTCCGGCGACAGGGCGGCAGCGGGCAGGATGACGAAGGGGCCATCGCGGCGCGCCGACCATTGATGCAGGGTGCGCGCCGTGAGCTCCTTGCCGGAGCCCATGGGGCCGGTGATGAGCACCCGCGCATTGGTCGGGGCAATCTTTTTCAGGTTCTGTTTCAAGTGCTTCATGGCCAGCGAATCGCCCACCATTTCGCATTCCGCTCCGGAGCGCTCCTTCAGATCGGTGTTCTCGCGGCGCAGGCGCGAGAGCTCCAGGGCGCGGTTGACCACCAGGATCAGGCGGTCGGCCTTGAAGGGCTTTTCGATATAGTCATGCGCACCCTTCTTGATGGCCGCCACCGCGGTTTCGATATTGCCATGGCCGGAGATGATGACCACCGGCAGATCCGGATGCTCCGCCTTGATGGCCTCCAGCAGCTCCAGCCCGTCCATGCGCGATCCTTGCAGCCAGATGTCGAGCACCACCAGGGCGGGCTTGCGCGCCGCCATGGCCTTGAGGGCCGCGTCGCTGTCGCCCGCCAGGCGCGGCTCGAAGCCCTCGTCCTCCAGGATGCCGCCGATCAATTCGCGGATGTCGGCCTCGTCATCGACGATGAGAATGTCAGCATTCATGATCCGGACGCCTTCTGCTTGGGGTCTTTGCCTTTTTCATCCGCGCTCTGCGCCGGTTGCGCCGCCAGCGACAGGGACATGGAGAGCGTGACCATGGCCCCCTGCCCGTCCGGGGCATCCTCCAGGCGGATGGAGCCGCCGTGCTCTTCCATGATGCGCTTGACGATGGCCAGGCCAAGGCCGGTGCCCTTCTCGCGGGTGGTCATGTAGGGTTCGGTCAGCCGGGCGCGGTTTTCCTTCGGCAGGCCGCGGCCATTGTCGATGACGCGGACATGGGCCATGGCGTCATCGGCAAAGACCTCGACGCGGATGCGGCCGGGCGGTTCGGGCGCCTTTTCCAGCCGCGCCTCGATGGATTCCCCGGCGTTCTTGACCAGGTTGGTCAGCGCCTGGGTGATCAGCCGCCGGTCGAAGGAAAACTCCAGCGGTTCATCGGGCAGATCCATCTCGAAATGGATATCCTCGCTGCTCACCCGTTGCAGCAGCAGGGCCTCCTTGACCACCTGCACCAGGTCGTTGGGCTCCGGATGGGCCGAGGGCATGCGGGCGAAGGAGGAAAACTCGTCCACCATGCGGCCGATGTCGCCCACCTGGCGGATGATGGTCTCGGTGCATTTCTCGAAGATGTCCGGCTTGTCGGTGATCTGGCGCAGGTAGCGCCGCTTGAGACGCTCGGCGGAGAGCTGGATGGGAGTCAGCGGGTTCTTGATCTCGTGGGCGATGCGCCGGGCGATGTCGGCCCAGGCGGCATTGCGCTGGGCGGTGAGCAGATCGGTGGTGTCATCGAAGGTGACGACATATCCGGCCACCTTGCCAGCGGCGCGCTCGGTGGTCACGCGCACCAGGAAGGTGCGCTCCTCGCCACCGCGCTCGAGGCTGACGTGGGCTTCCGCGAAGCCGGATTTCTTGGTTCTGGCGCGCGCCAGGATGGCGGCCATCTCCGGCACCACTTCGGCCAGAGGCCGTCCGGTCAGGCTTTTTTCGTCCGCTTCCAGCAGGTTTTGCGCCGAGCGGTTGGCCAGGGTGATGCGCCCGGCCTTGTCCAGCCCCAGCACTCCGGCGGTGACACCGGCCAGCACCGCCTCCATGAAGCGGCGGCGCTCATCGAGCTGTTCATTGGCCGCCAGCAGCTCGGCCCTTTGGCTTTTCAGCTGCCGGGCCATCTGGTTGAAGGCGCGCAGCAGGGTTTCGATGTCGCCCGATGTGCGCCCCACCGGCACCGAGACATCAAGATCGCCGCGCGCCATGCGCCTTGACGCCCCGATCAGCCCGGCCACAGGCTCAACCAGGCGGTCGGCGAACCACAGGCCGAACCAGATGGCGGCAAGCAGAAAGATGAAGGTCACGCCGGCATACATGAGCGCGAAAGTGACCTGCAAGCCGAACCTTTGCGCCTTCAGGCGGGCGAACTCCTCGCGCTCGGCGCGCGCCTTGACCAGCTGCTTGAGCACGCTTTCATTCACCGCCCGGTAGGTATAGAGATAGCGCCCGCCGAAGTTCTCCAGCTTCTTGAGGGCGCGGATGATATTGTCGCCAGGCCCTGGCCCCATGACCAGGATCTTGCCCTTTTCGGCGGCATCGAAGGCGGCCGGCGGCGGGGCGCGGAAGGCGATTTTCGGGTTGGCCGTCACCGCCACGTCGAGCCTGCGGCGGGCGCGGTCTATGACATAGACGGCCGGCAGGCCGCGCACGGCGGCCAGCATGGCCACGCGGCGGATGAAGGCATCGCGGTTCTCGTCGAAGAGCTTGCGGTTGCGTTCCAGATCCGAGGCCAGCCCGGCGATGTCCACCCTGGCCAGATCGGTCTTTTCCTGAATGTAGGTCTGGGCCACGTCGATGGAGCGGTCGACGATGGACTGGGTGCGCTTGGAAAACCAGGCATCCAGGCCGCGGTTGAGCGTCACCGAGGCGAAAATGGCGACAATGACCGCCGGAACGATGGCAAAGAGCGACAACAGGGTGACGATGCGCCAATGCAGGGAGGCGCCGGCAATCTTGCGGCGTCTGGCGCGCACCAGTTGCAGCACCTGCCAGCCGATCAGCGCGGCGAGCAGGAAAACCATGGCGGCATTGAACCACAACAGGCGGGTCACAACCTGCTGGGTGGGGCGGATGGGGGTCAGGCCGGTGAGGATGGTATAGGTCGCAAGGCCGGAAAGAATGGCCATGACCACGAAGGCAAAGCCGATGCGCCCCGATCGCGGGCGGTGAAAGACGACGGGCCCAGGCTTTGCATCCGCCGCATCACGGGCCCCCGTTTCATGGGCGCGTGCACCCTCCTCCCCGCTTGCGGGAGCGGCGTCTTGTGCGCAGTGCGCGCCCTTGAGCGCGCCGGAGACATCCTGTTCCATTCTGCCCTGCCGGAGTCCGTGGTGCGGCGTGAAAAACCGTTGCATGATTCCAACACCACTGTGACATATTTGTGACAGGGCGTCCATGCGCCCAAGTCCGGGCTTTCTATTCCACTGTCACCGACTTGGCCAGATTGCGCGGCTGGTCGACGTCGGTGCCGAGGAAAACAGCGGCGTGATAAGCTAAAAGCTGCACCGGAATGGCATAGAGGATGGGGGCGATGAATGGGTCGGCATCGGGCACGGCAATGGTCTGGAAGGTGTTGTGGCCATGGTCGCGGGCGCCGTCCTCATCGGTGATGAGCACGATGCGGGCGCCCCTGGCGGCCACCTCCTCCATGTTGGAGACCGTCTTGCCGAAAAGCCCGTCGCGCGGGGCGATGACCACCACCGGCAATCCTTCGTCGATGAGCGCGATGGGGCCGTGCTTGAGCTCGCCCGCGGCATAGCCCTCGGCGTGGATATAGGAGATTTCCTTCAGTTTCAGCGCCCCTTCCAGAGCGATGGGATAATTGATGCCGCGGCCCAGATAGAGAATGTCCCTGGAATGGGCGATGCCTTGCGCCACCTCCTCCATGTTGTCATTGAGCCGCAGGGCCCCGACGAGCTGGCGCGGCAGGCCGCTCATGGCATCGACCAGGCGCTTTTCCTCTTCGGCATCGATGGCTCCGCGGGCGCGCGCCACGGCGATGGCGAAGGCGGCGAGAACGGTGAGCTGACAGGTGAAGGCCTTGGTGGAGGCGACGCCGATTTCCGGCCCGGCATAAGTGCGCAAGATGGCGTCGCTTTCGCGCGCGATGGTGGATTCGGGCACGTTGACCACCGCCAGGACCTTCTGCCCGCAGGACTTGCAATAGCGCAAGGCGGCCAGGGTATCGGCGGTCTCGCCCGATTGCGAGATGACCACTGACAGCCCGCCTTCGCGCAAGGGGGCCTCGCGATAGCGGAACTCGGAGGCGACGTCGATCTCCACCGGCAGACGGGCGATCCGCTCCAGCCAGTATTTGGCCACCATGCCGGCATAATAGGCGGTGCCGCAGGCGGTGATGGTGATGCGGTCCAGCCTGGCCGCATCGACGGGAAGCTCGGGGATACAGACCTTGCCGGCGTTGAAATCCAGATATTCGGCCATGGTGTGGCTGATGACTTCGGGCTGCTCGAAGATCTCCTTGGCCATGAAATGGCGGTATCCGCCCTTGTCCACCAGCAGGGCGGAAGTCTGGGTGAATTGCACGGGGCGGATGACCTGGCAGCCCGAGGCATCGATAATTTCCATGGCATCGCGCGACAGCACCACCATGTCGCCATCTTCCAGATAGGTGACGCGGTTGGTGAAGGGGGCAAGTGCGATGGCATCGGATCCGAGGAACATCTCGCCCTCGCCATGGCCGACGGCCAGTGGCGAGCCGCGGCGCGCGCCGATGAGCAGATCCTCCTCGCCGCGGAAAAGAATGGCGAAGGCGAAAGCCCCTTCCAATTGCTCAAGAGCCCGTGCAACCGCCTCCCTGGGTGGTGCGCCCTTCCGCATGTGATAATCGATCAGGCAGGCGGCGATTTCGGTGTCGGTGTCGGTGTTGAATTGCATGCCTTCGGCCTGCAGCCGGGCGCGCAATTCCTTGAA
>JALSNA010000074.1 GCA_026987255.1 Hyphomicrobiales bacterium
AACATTGCCCCGGGTGGCTTGCATAATGCCACCCGGGCGCTATTTTGACCGCACCGGGGGATGTGCGCGCAACGCGGGATGTGGAGGGGCTGGTCATGACCAGTGCGAGCAAGAGCGAGGATCCGGCACAGGCTGCCTCATCGCAGCCGCCCGCGCGAGGCGGCCGGTCCTTTGGCGACAAGGTCTATCTGGCCCTGACCTGGGCATCGGCGGTGCTGGTGCTCATCATCCTGGGCGCGATCATCGTCATGCTGATCCATGGCTCGCTGCCGGCGTTGCGCAAATTCGGCTTCTTCCATTTTCTCACATCGGCGGCATGGAATCCGGTCAGGGAAGAATTCGGTGCGCTTTCGCCCATTGTCGGCACCCTTGTTTCCTCGCTCATCGCCATTGTCATCGGCTTGCCGGTGAGCTTCGGCATCGCCCTGTTCATCACCGAGCTTGCCCCGGTGTGGCTGAAGCGGCCGGTGGGGGTGGCCATCGAGCTGCTGGCCGCCATACCCAGCATCATCTATGGCATGTGGGGCCTGTTCATTTTCGCCCCCTTCTTTGCCGAACACATCCAGCCGCTGCTGGAGAACACCCTGGGGCGGGTGCCGGGGCTGGGCATCTTCTTCCAGGGGCTGCCTTTGGGCATCAGCGTCTTTACCGCCGGGGTGGTGCTGGCCATCATGATCGTGCCCTTCATCGCCTCGGTGATGCGCGATGTCTTCGAGACGGTGCCGCGCGAGCTGCGCGAATCCGCCTATGGCGTGGGCTGCACCACCTGGGAGGTGGTGTGGAAGGTCATCATGCCGGTCACCAAGGTGGGCGTGGTGGGCGGCATCATGCTGGGGCTGGGGCGGGCCCTGGGCGAGACCATGGCGGTGACCTTCGTCATCGGCAATTCCCATGAGCTGAACGCGGCCCTGTTCATGCCCGGCAACTCCATCGCCTCGACCATCGCCAACGAGTTCACCGAGGCCGACGGGGAGATCTACACCTCGGCGCTGATCTCGCTGGGGCTGATCCTATTCATCATCACCTTCATCATTCTCTCGCTGGCCAAGTTCATGCTCATCCGCATGGCCCGCGCCCAGGAAGGCAGGAGCGCATGATGGACATCTACACCCGCCGCAAGATCATCAACGGGGTCAATCTCACCGCCGCGGTGGTGACCACCGCCCTGGGGCTGTTCTTTCTGGCCTGGCTGCTGTGGACGCTGTTTGCGCAAGGGCTGGCCAATTTCAACTGGGCGCTGTTTTCCCAGGACATGCCCGGCCCCGGCTCCGAGGGCGGCGGCCTGCGCAACGCCATCGTGGGATCGCTGATGATGACCATAACGGCGGTGGTCATCGGCGCGCCGGTGGGCATCCTGGCCGGGGCCTATCTCTCCGAGTTCGGCCGCTATGCGCGCATCTCCATCGCGGTGCGGTTCATCAACGACGTTCTGCTCTCGGCTCCCTCCATCGTCATCGGCGTCTTCGTCTACGAGATCATGGTGGCGCCCTTTGGCGGCTTTTCCGGCTGGTCGGGAGCGGTGGCGCTGGCCATCCTGGTGATCCCGGTGGTGGTGCGCACCACCGAGAACATGATGCGCCTGGTGCCCGATTCCATGCGCGAGGCCGCAGCCGCCCTGGGCGCGCCGCAGTGGAAGGTGGTCAATTCGGTGGTCATCCGCGCCGCCATCAGCGGCATCATGACCGGCGTTCTGCTGGCCATCGCGCGCATCGCCGGAGAGACCGCTCCCTTGCTCTTTACCGCCCTGAACAACCAGTTCTTCAGTCTCGACATGAGCAAGCCCATGGCCAACCTGCCGGTGACCATCTTCAATTTCGCCATGGGGCCCTATGACAACTGGCACGATCTGGCCTGGGCGGGCTCCTTGCTGATTACCCTGGCGGTGCTGGGGCTGAACATCATCACCCGCGTGCTCTTGCGCCCGGGCAGGAAATAGACGAAAGGTTTCAGGTCATGAGTGCCGACGCCACGCAAAATCCTGCGGCCATCGCCCTCGATCCGGCCATGACGCAGTCCGCCGCCAGGACGGAGGCGGACGAGGTGAAGATCGCCGTGAAGCATCTGGATTTCTACTACGGCAACTTCAAGGCCCTGAAGGACATCAACATGGATATCCGGGCGGGCAAGGTGACGGCCTTCATCGGCCCCTCCGGCTGCGGCAAGTCCACCGTCCTGCGCGTGTTCAACCGCATTTACAATCTCTACCCGAAACAGCGCGCCACCGGCGAGGTGCTGCTCGACGGGCAGAACATCCTCGGCAAGGACGTGGACATCAACATATTGCGCTCCAAGGTGGGCATGGTGTTCCAAAAACCCACGCCCTTTCCCATGAGCATCTATGACAACATCGCCTTCGGCGTGAAACTCTACGAGAATCTCTCCAGGGCGGACATGGATGCGCGCGTCGAATGGGCGCTGAAGAAGGCGGCCCTGTGGGACGAGGTCAAGGACATCCTCAAGCAGACCGGCAATGCGCTTTCCGGCGGCCAGCAGCAAAGGCTGTGCATCGCCCGTGCCGTGGCCGTCAAGCCGGAGGTGGTGCTGCTGGACGAGCCCACTTCGGCGCTCGATCCCATCTCGACGCTGAAGATCGAGGAGCTGATATCGGAGCTGAAGGAAAACTACACCATCGTCATCGTCACCCACAACATGCAGCAGGCGGCGCGCGTCTCCGATGACACCGCCTTCATGTATCTGGGCGAGCTGATCGAGTTTACCGATACCAACACCCTGTTCACCAATCCGCGCGAGAAGCGCACCCAGGATTACATCACCGGCCGTTTCGGCTAAAGTCTGGCCCGGGAAACAACGGCCGCAAGGAGACAAGATCCATGCCCGACAATCACATTGCCAAGGACTTCGACCGCGATCTGGCGCGGCTTGACGAGAAGATTTCGCGCATGGGGGCGCTGGCCGAGGAGGAGCTGGAATCCTCCCTGCGGGCCCTGCGCCAGCGCGATCCGGATATTGCCGAGCAGGCCATATTGCGCGATCGCGAAATCGACCGTCTGGAGCAGGAGGTGGAGGATGGCGCGGTGAGTCTCATTGCCCTGCGCCAGCCCATGGCCAACGATCTGCGCATGGTCATTGGCGTTCTGAAGATTTCCAGCGACCTGGAGCGCATCGGCGATCTGTCCAAGAACATTTCGCGCCGCGTCATCACCCTGGCCGAGAACAAGCCGCCCAAGCTGCTGCGCAAGGGGCTGAAGCGCATGGGCAAACAGGTGATCCGCCAGCTGCGTGACGTGCTGGACGCCTATGTGGCGCGCGATGCGCAAAAGGCGCGCGAGGTCTGGCAGAGCGACGAGGAGATCGACGAGGCCTACAACTCCATCTTCCGCGAGCTGCTCACCTACATGATGGAGGATCCGCGCACCATCGGCATGTGCACCCATCTGCTCTTCGGAGCGCGCAACCTGGAGCGCATCGGCGATCATGTGACCAATATCGCCGAGAACATTTATTACATGGTCACCGGCGAGCGGATGGACGAGATTCGCCCCAAGGGAGACGAGACGGTCAACATCATGCCACAGGCCGCGGACGGGCCTGACGAGGCACAGGCCGCGAAGAATGGCAAGGCGCAAGAGGACTGACCGGCCATGGCTGTTCACGTCCTGCTGGTAGAGGATGACGAGGCCCTGGCCATCATGCTGCGCTACAACCTCGAAGCGGAAGGCTACGAGGTGACGCTGGCCCCCGATGGCGAGGAGGCGGATCATTATCTCTCCACCCGGGAGTTCGACCTGGTCATTCTCGACTGGATGCTGCCCGGGGTGACCGGCATCGAACTGTGCCGCCGCATGCGGCTCAATCCGCGCACCCGCGCCATCCCGGTGATCATGCTCACCGCCCGCGGCGAGGAGACGGACAAGGTCAAGGGCCTGTCCACCGGCGCGGACGATTATGTGGTCAAGCCCTTTTCGGTGCCGGAGTTCATGGCCCGCATGAAGGCGGTTCTGCGCAGGGCCCGGCCGCTCAAGGTGGCCGATGAGCTCACGGTGGCCGATATCCGCCTCGAGCGGGGCGCCAGGCGCGCCTTCCGGGGGCGGCGCGAAATGCGCCTGGGGCCGACGGAAATGCGCCTTTTGGAGTTCTTCATGGAAAACCCCGGCCGGGTGTTCTCGCGCGGCCAGCTGCTCGATCAGGTCTGGGGCCATGAAACCTATGTGGACGAACGCGCCGTGGATGTCTGCATCGGCCGGGTGCGCAAGGCGCTGACCGCCGGCGGCGAGGACAACCCCATCCGCACCGTGCGCGGCGAGGGCTACATGCTCGTCAAGCCGTCCTGATCCTTCAGGGAGGCCGGGTGAGGGCTTGACTTTTTTCTCCACGATGTTCCTATAATGTTCTCAAATGAGCAGAATACGGAACAGGTGGAACCATGGCTGTGGATATGCCCTTGCGCTGGCTGTTTCTGGACTTCGACAGCTATTTTGCCTCCGTGGAGCAGCAGGAACATCCGGCCTGGCGCGGCCGGCCGGTAATGGTCGTGCCGCTGGAGGACACCCGTGCGACGGGAGCCATTGCCGCTTCCCATGCAGCCAGGGCAAGGGGGGTGCGGCGGGGCATGATGGTGGATGAGGCACGTGCCCTGTGTCCCGAAATTGCCGTGGCCCCGGCCCGTCACGAGGTCTATGTGGCCTGGCATCACCGTTTGCTGTCCGAAATAGAACGCCACGCCCCGGTGGACCTGGTGCATTCGGTGGATGAGGTGTCGGTGCGTCTGGGCCGCTCCCAGCGCGATCCTGCCGCGGCGCGCGCCCTGGCCTTGTCCATCAAGGACGGAATCACCACCAACGCCGGGGAATGCCTGACCTGCTCCATTGGCATTGCGCCGTCGCGCCTGCTGGCCAAGCTGGCTGCCGAAATGGACAAACCGGACGGTCTGCGGCTGCTGGAGGCTGCAGACCTGCCTGCCGCCATTGCCCATTTGCCCCTGGAGGATATTCCAGGCATCTCCACCGGAATTTCACGCCGCCTTGCGGATGCCGGCGTGCGCGATGTGCGCGGTCTGTGGAAACTCGCGCCCCGCCAGGCGCGCGCCATCTGGGGTTCGGTG
>JALSNA010000075.1 GCA_026987255.1 Hyphomicrobiales bacterium
CTAAATAGATATGGAGTTTTCACACCATGAAGTGGTTCCCCTGGGTTCTTTCGGCCGTTCTGGCCATCATCCTGGCTGCCGGGTTTTATCTTTTTGGTCTGCGCGGCGCCGTCCAGCAGGGCGATGACGGGCGCACCTCCGTGCTCCTGAGCAGCTCGGAGCGCAATCAAGTCCTCGCCGAGATGCGCGGCTTTCTGGAAAGCGTGCAGGACATCATCGAGGCGGCAACCACCGGCGACATGAAAACAGCCAGCGAAGCTGCCCTGCGCGTCGGCCGGGTGGACCTGAAGGACCTGCCCCCCTCCCTGCTGCGCAAGCTGCCCATGGAGGTCAAGACCCTCGGGCTGGACACCCACAGGAAGTTCTACCAGCTGGGCATGGACATAAAGGGGGGATTGCCGCAGGAAAAAATCCTCCCGCGCCTGACGGACCTGATGAACAATTGTGTCGGATGCCATGCCGGTTATCGCCTCGATCTGGAACCGGGCGGCAAATAGCCCCATCCGCTTTGCTGGCCGCGGGGCTTGACACTGGCGCGCAACGGGTTCTAGCTATCCCCCAATAACTTCCCGGAAAGGCCCTGCATGCCGTGCTCGGCCAGCCTTTCCGGACAGGGTGCGCAAATCCATGGAGAGCGCAACTGCGCTCCGGGCGGATTCCAGGGAAGGGGCAAGACCATGCGGGTAAGAAAGACTGCAGACGTCCGCAAGCAGGAAATCGTCGAAACCACCTTGCGCCTGGCCGACAAGATCGGCCCGGACAGGCTGACCACGGAAATGATTGCCAGGGAGGTCGGGCTTTCCCAACCGGGCATTTTCCGCCATTTCCCCAAGAAGGAAAACATCTGGGAGGCTGTCGCCCTGGTGCTTTCCGAACGTCTTGAGGAGGTCTGGAAGGGCGCCGAGTCACAAAAGGACACCCCACCGCTTGAACGCCTGCAGGAGCTTGTGCGCCGCCACCTGCACCTTATCGAGACCACCCCGGCGCTGCCCTCCATCCTCTTCTCCCGCGAGATGCATCTGGAAAACGCCGCCTTGCGCGACGCCTTTTTCGGCACCATGAAGCGCTTCCACAAGCACCTGTGCAAACTTCTGGAAGAGGCCCGTGATAATGGTGAGCTGCGCCCTGATCTGCCCATTGACGACGCCGCCTATCTGATCGTCGGCATTCTGCAGTCCCTGGCCTTGCGCTGGAGTCTGTCAGGGCGTTCCATGAACATCGTCAGGACCGGCATGCGCCTGCTCGATCTGCAATTTTCCGGCTTTGCCTGCATGAAGGACAAGCAGGAGGCCTGACTTCTTCATCTGCGGCATTTCATCCCCCGCCCTTTTCCGCCAGCCGGAAGGCGTGGTCTGGCAATGACGTCCCGAATCTCCCATGTGGGGGCCACGCGAATGTCAATTCAGCAACAGGGAATCATCCATGAAACAGACCATCCTGCAGGAAAAATATCCCGTTTTCGTGCTTGAGCTGCCCAAGACGGAAACCACCTGCGCCAATATCGATGACGTCGTGGCCAGACTGAAAAAGGACATTGCCGCCGACAAGCGAGTCGCCGACATTGCCGTTTTCGACCATTATGCCCACACCTCCGCCCTCGGTGGCGAAATCGCCGCAGACATCATCGCCGCCATGAACCTCGTCTTCTGCTTCGGCGTCAAGCTGCCCGGACCACTCGTTCTGTCCGTGCGTCCGCGCTCCATCGGCATTGCCGAGATGAAGGACAAGTTTGTCATCTCCTTCATGGAGGCCCCCATGCCGGTGGCCAACGACGCCATGGAAAGCTGGGTCAAGGCCCTCAAGGACAAATAGGCCTCCTCGATCCCCACCCATGTGGCAAGGCCCCGGAAAGGCGCATCCGGGGCCTTGCTTTTTTGACGCCCTCCGGGCACACTCTGCGCCCGAAAAGGGAGGATCGGCATGCCGCAAATCACCACCAGGGTTTTTCCCTCGGCCAGCGTCGAATCCACGCCGGTGGCCGG
The DNA here is from genome assembly GCA_026987255.1 of Hyphomicrobiales bacterium. Taxonomy (GTDB): domain Bacteria; phylum Pseudomonadota; class Alphaproteobacteria; order Rhizobiales; family Aestuariivirgaceae; genus Thermopetrobacter. The sequence goes on from JALSNA010000075.1 coordinate 1,983, forward strand.
CAAGGGCGCAACCCGCGCCATGCTTCTGGGACCGCAGGAAACCCCGAATTTCCAGATGCGCAAGTTCACCATAGAGCCCGGCGGTTCCATACCGGCGCACACCAATTCCGTAGAGCATGAGCAATACGTGCTCTCCGGAACCGCCAGAATCGGCATTGGCGGCGAAGTTCACGAAGTTTCGGCCGGCGATGTGATCTTCATCCCCGCAGGCGTCCCCCACTGGTATGAAACCACGGGCGATGCTCCTTATGTCTTCCTGTGTCTTGGCCCCAATGGCGAGGACAGGATCGAAATGGCCGAAACCGGCTGACGCCCCGCCAGTCCCGCCCATGTCCGTCAGGCGCCGCGCCCCGTCCTGAGGCGCACCACCTTGGCGCTTTTCTCCTGTGGCGCTTCATCGCGCAGCTTGCGCTTGCGCCAGTCGTCAAGCACCATGGCGGCAATTTCCGTGGCCGGGGCCGGTTTGCCGAACAGATAGCCTTGTCCCGTTTCGCACCGCAGCTTGCGCAGCCACTGCGCCTGCTGCGGCGTTTCGATGCCCTCGGCCACCACCGGGATGTCAAGGGCCCGCGCCATGACCAGCATGGCCCGCAGGATGGCGCGCGCCTGCTGCGAGGTTTCCATCGCCGAGACAAAGGCGCGGTCGATCTTCAGCTTGTCGAACGGGAACTGCCACAGGTAGTTGAGGGAGGAATACCCGGTGCCGAAATCATCCAGGACGATATGCACCCCCATCTTCTGCAAGGCCTTGAGCTGCTCATGGATGAAGGGCGAATCGTCGAGCATGAGATTTTCCGTCACCTCCACCTCGAGCCGCCGCGCATCCAGCCCGCTCTCCTTCACTACCTGGCGCACCATCGGCACCAGCTTGCCGGACTGGAACTGGGTTGGCGAAAGATTGATCGCCACCTTCAGGTGCTCCGGCCACTCCGCCGCCGCCTTGCACCCCTCGCGCAGGGCAAAGCCCCCGACCGCCTCCATCAGGCCCAATCTCTCGGCCATGCCGATAAAGGCATCCGGCGGGATCATGCCGCCATCATCAGCGCGCATGCGGATCAGCGCCTCGAAGCCATACAGATTTCCGGTAGCCAGATTCACCAGCGGCTGGAAATACATCTCGAAACCGCCTTTTTCCGCCGCCTCCTTGAGCAGCTTCTCCAGCCGGTCATTTTCCCGGTGCTGCTCCTCCAGCTTCGGATCGTAGAAACGCAACCTGTCCCCCCCTTCGCTGACCGCCGCCCAGCTGACCAGGGCCGCGCGCCGCTCCAGCCGCGCCTCCGTCAGGCCGTCATGAGGATAGCTCACCGCCCCCACGGACACGGTGATGTGCAACAGCCTGTCCTGCCAGAATACCGGTTTGCGCATGGATGTCACGATCCTTTCGCCGATGATCAGCGCGTCCGTCTCCGTACCTGTTTCCATGACAAGCGCGAATTCCTCACCATCCAGACGGCAAACCAGTCCATCGCTGCCGGCAATGCCACGCAACCGCCGCGCCACCGCGCACAGGACTTCATCTGCCGCGTCAAAGCCATACGTACTGGTGATCTTGCCAAAGGCATCCACCTTGACATGCATGTAGACCAGCATGCGGCCTTCCTTTTCCGCTGCCGAGAGCTTCTCGCTGAACCCGCTCAGGAAACCATGCCGCGTCGGCAATCCCGTCAGCCGGTCTTCCCCGGCCATGCGCGAGATCCTGCGCCGCGCATCGGAAGAAATCTGGAAATAGGCGAACCAGGCCGCAAACCCCACGAGAAGCAATGCCCCGAGGGAAATCAGCAGGATGCGCTGTGAAGACCTTTTCAGGGAACTGCGCAGATTGCTCACGTCCATACGCACCTGCAAATGTCCGATGGTCTTGCCGCGCCGGTTGTGAATGGCGACCGTCGCCGTCTTGTCGCCCCCGGTTGTTTCCACCTCCGGCCCAAAGGCCTGCGCCTGGGCAATCCGCGCCTTGCCTTTGCGGTTGAGCGTGGCGGCATCCTTCACCAGCCTTTCATGCATGGCGATGTTGCCATGGCTGCCGATGAGGGCGAACTCGGTGATGTTGTAATACTTCGCCTCCTTGCGCAGGTGCGCCTTCAGGCGGGACATTTCGGCACCGCCGGCCAGAATGTTGCCGAGATTGCGGTAATCTTGGGATATGTGCCGCCCCCATTCCTGGGAGCGCGAAATGGCGCTTTTCTTCAGGATGTGCTCGATGCTCTGCGAGGCCACGAGATTGCCGGCGGCCAGCACGATGGCAAACAGCCCCAAAAAGGCCAGCAGGGCAAGGGCCCCGATTTTTCTATGATTGTCCAGGCTGAACATGCGCCCCGAAATCCCCCAATCTTGCGGCCAGGTCCCATTGCCTCCCACGCCCGGCCGCACAGCCTCTCATGGCACTTCATAGCCTGTCATGGAGGTATGAAAATTGCGTAAATCCGTTCGTGCACGGAAGAATATTCCGCATCCGGTCATCCGGCTTCGGCTCGTGTCTGGCAAGGGTTCATGACATTCTGCCACACGCCAGGGGCGCCGGATTTCCCCTCTGCGCAGTCCGCCAAAAAGGCTTGACATTTTCCCCGCAGCCCCCCTATATGCGCCCTGCGTCCGGCATTGAGCGCAAGGACGGACAACGGTAGCGAAAAGCGCCACAAGGCGGGGTAGCTCAGCTGGTTAGAGCAGCGGAATCATAATCCGCGTGTCGGGGGTTCGAGTCCCTCCCCCGCTACCAATGAAATCAAGGGGTCATGCGAAGCTCCCGCCTTGGAATTATTTCCATGGATTCCAAATAGATAGTCGCACGTGAAGTATTCACAACAGATTGAATACACAGCATTTTCTGGCATTCTGACAATCCGTGAATTGCAAGGTTCTGACAGATTTTCTGTCAGAGCCTTGCAATTTACTTGGGGCCAAAAATGATGTCCTGCTGACGCCGGGCCGCCCCAAGTCAGCAGGACGCCTTGTTTTTCCTGAAGAAAAGTATTTCCAGCCTGCCAGGCAGGCTGGAAAACTTTTCT
>JALSNA010000076.1 GCA_026987255.1 Hyphomicrobiales bacterium
CCACACGGCCGTTCCGCTGGCCGAAAGGCCTTGTGGCCGCTCATGGGCGGATATGCTAGGGTCAGGACTCATAAAGAGGGATGGTGGATGCAGGATTTTGGCAAAATCCCGGTGTCTTTGCGTCCGCAGGCAATACCTTGAAGGTATTGGCAAGGGCGAAAAGGCTCCGGGATGAAGCATGAATCCTGCAGATGCCGTGCAAATTTATGGGTCCTGACCCTAGGGAAAGAGGCATCCACCATGCCTTCTTTCGGGTTCTGGATCTGATTTGCTTTTATCTTGCGCCCCTTGCCGCTGTTGCCGGAGATCTTCATGAGCGCACACCGCTATTACGTCTTCTCCCCCAATGGCCAGATGGTTCTCGGCCTCGACAACACCCAGGCGGCGGAGGCCACGGCGCTGGAATATGGCAACGGGGCGCGCATCGTCGATACCCTGGCCAAGGCCTATCAGCCCATGGTGCAGGAGGTTCTTGAAGGTGAGCTGGTGATCTCCGGCGTCTCCGGCTGGGACACGGGCAAGCCCGGCCGTCTCGATATCGATCTCATCGAGGCGGTCAAGAAGGGGCGGGTGGAAATCGTGCGCGCCTTCCTGGAAAAGGGCGCATCGGCCAATGCCCGCGATGGGCGCGGCGGCAGCGCCCTGCACTGGGCCGCGGGCGGCGGCAAGGCGGATATCGTCACCGCCCTGCTCAAGGCCGGAGCCGATCCGGCGGCTACCGATCACAATGGCATGACCCCCTTGCAGGTGGCGCAAAGGCGCAGGCATGAGCAGATCGCCAGCTTGCTGCAAGAGGCCATGCAGGCGGGGAATTGATCCCTATCCCAACCCCAGCATGCGCAGCAGGGCCGCTTCATCCGGGGTTGCGGGGATGAGAATGTCGCGCGCCCGCGGCAGGGCCTCGCGCAGCGCACGGGCGACATTTTGCGACAGGCAGGCATAAGTCATCGCACAAGCAGCATCCGCCAGCCCGGCTTCAGCGGCAAGGCGGCCCCAGACTTTCGCCGAGCGCGGCGAATAAAGCGCCACGGTGGCCCCCTTGCCAGCCGCCAGATGGGCGCGCACCGGCTGCGAAAGCTCCATGGCCTGCACGGCCTCGTAAAGCACCACGCGGGCCACATCGAAACCGCTCACCGCCAGTTCGCCTTGCAGATCGCCGCGCGTGATGGCCCCGGAGGCATAGAGAATGGGGCCATCTTGCGGGCTCAACCTTTCCAGAACAGTGGAAATCAACGCCTTGACATCGCCTTTTGCCTGCAGGACGCGGGCGAAGCCGGCCGCCTTCGCCGCTTTTGTCGAGGCCGGGCCGACGGTGACGGCAAGGGCCCTGATCAGGCTCTCGCGCGCCGGATGGGCGGCGATGGCCCGCGCGCCATTGGCCGAGGTCATGGCCACCGCCTGCCATGGGCGGGCGGGAATTTCGGCGCCTTCGTTGAAGCGGATCTCCAGCAGCGGGCTGGCCAGAACGGCATGACCGGCGGCGCGCACCGCCTCCATGAAACGGCCGCTGTCAGCTACCGGGCGGGTGATGATGAAGGTGCGCACCGGGCTCATGGCCGCTCCTTTCTCCTTGCCGCCTCATTTCACCAGAGCGTCACCGGCTGCCGCGGCCACTTCGCGGGCCGCGTCGCGCCCCAGCTCTTCGGCCTCATGGGCAGCGCCCCTGCGCGCGGCGCGCCAGACCTGCCTGCCATCGAGCGACAGCGCCTCGCAGCGCAAGGAAATGACGCCGGATTCATCCACCGTGGCGAAAGCCGCCAGCGGCGTGCGGCACGAGCCCTCCAGCTGGCGCAGAAAGCCGCGCTCGGCAGCCACGCAGACCTGCGTTGCGGTATCGTTGAGCGGCTCCAGCAGGGCGCGGGTCGTCTCGTCATTGGCGCGGATCTCGATGCCGATGGCCCCTTGCGCCACCGCCGGCAGCATGATTTCCGGCGGCACCTTCTGGGTGATCCTGTCAGACAGCCCCAGCCGGTTCAGCCCGGCGCAGGCCAGGAAGGTGGCGTCCACCTCGCCGCGCTCCAGCTTCTCCAGCCGGGTGCCCACATTGCCGCGGAAAGGCACGATGCGCAGATCGGGGCGGCGCGCCAGAAGCTGGGCGGCGCGGCGCACCGAGGAGGTGCCCACCGTGGCCCCCTCGGGCAGCTCGTCGATGGAGGCGGCAATGCGCGAGATGAAGGCGTCGCGGTTGTCCTCGCGCGGCAGATTGGTGGAGATGACCAGGCCATCGGGCAGCTCGGCGGGCACGTCCTTCATGGAATGAACCGCCAGATCGGTGCGGCCATCGAGCAGCGCCTCCTCGATTTCCTTGGTGAACAGCCCCTTGCCGCCGATTTCCGCCAAAGGCCGGTCCAGCACCCTATCTCCAGTGGTCTTGATGATGACGATTTCGATGTCATCCGCGCTCCAGCCGTGGGCCTTCATGAGCCGCTCGCGGGTCTCATGGGCCTGCGCCAGGGCCAGTTGCGAGCCGCGCGTGCCGATTTTCAGTTTCGCCATCTTTCTGCGTGCCTTGTTCCGGAGTGAAGCCTTTGCACAAGTGTGCAAAAGGGAATAGAAAGCTGACATGACATTGGCAAGGGAAAAACCGCTCACCGTGCTGGGCATCGAGACCTCCTGCGACGAGACCGCCGCGGCGGTGGTGCGCCTGAACGAAGAGGGGCGCGGGGAGATTCTCTCCGACGTGGTGCTTTCGCAAATCGCCGAGCACGCGGCCTTCGGCGGCGTGGTGCCGGAAATCGCCGCGCGCGCCCACTTGCGCTATCTGCCCGGCCTGATGAAACAGGCCATGACGGATGCCCGGCTGGAGTGGGGCGAACTCGATGGCGTGGCGGTCACCGCGGGCCCGGGCCTCATGGGCGGGCTGCTGGTGGGCATGATGGCCGCCAAGGCCCTTGCTCTGGCGAAAAAGCTGCCCTTCATCGCCGTCAACCATCTGGAGGGCCACGGGCTCAGCCCCGGCCTGATGGAGGGGCTTTCGCCGCCCTATCTGCTCTTGCTGATCTCCGGCGGGCACACCCAGCTTGTTTCGGTGCAGGGGGTGGGCGATTTCGTCCGTTACGGCACCACCATCGACGATGCCCTGGGCGAGGCCTTCGACAAGGTGGCCAAGATGCTCGATCTGGGCTATCCGGGCGGCCCGGTGGTGGAAAAACTGGCCGCTGTGGGCGATGCATCGCGGTTTGATCTGCCGCGCCCCATGAAGGGCCGGGAAGGGTGCCATTTTTCCTTCTCCGGTCTCAAGACGGCGGTGCGCACCGCCGCCCTGAAGCTGGAGCACATCGATGACGGGGACAAGGCGGACATCTGCGCCGCCTTCCAGCAGGCGGTGGCCGAGACGCTGGCCGACCGGCTCGCCCATGCCTGCGCGCGCTTTGCCGCGGAGCATCCCGGCATTGCCGATCCGGTGGTGGTGGTGGCCGGAGGGGTGGCCGCCAACCGGGCGCTGCGCGCCGCTCTGGAGGACGCGGCAGGGCGGCAGGGCTTTCGCCTCGTTGCGCCGCCTGCTCACATGTGCACCGACAATGCGGCCATGATCGCCTGGGCCGGGGCATTGAGGCTGGCGCGCGGCCTCACCGATCCGCTGAGCACCCCGGCCAGGGCGCGCTGGCCGCTCGATCCGAAGGCCGAGCCGGCCGCCTATGCGGGGGTGAAGGCATGACGGGGATGAAGATAGGCGTCATCGGCGCGGGCGCCTGGGGCACGGCCCTGGCCATGACGGCGGCGCGCGCCGGCCATGCGGTGACCCTGTGGGCGCGCGAGCCGCAGCTTGTGCAGGACATGCGAAAGAGGCGCGAAAACACCCTCTATCTGCCCGGACATGCCCTGCCGGACAATGTCAGCCCCACCCACGATCCGGCCCAGATGACTGGCCAGCAGATCGCCCTGCTGGTTGCCCCGGCCCAGGCGACGCGCGCCGTCATGACGGATTTTGCCGCCTATCTGGGGCAGGGAACGCCTTTGGTGATCTGCGCCAAGGGCATCGAGCAGGAGACGGGGAAGTTTCTCACCAGGGTGGTTCGCGAGACCGCGCCAAGGGTGCGCCCCTTCGTGCTCTCCGGGCCAAGCTTCGCCGCCGATGTGGCCGCCGGATTGCCCGCCGCCGTCACCCTGGCGGGGGAGGATATCGCAAGCACGCGCGCCATTGCCAAGGCCCTGTCGCACCGGGCCTTCCGGCTCTATTCCTCGGCCGATCCGCTGGGGGCGCAGATCGGCGGGGCGATGAAGAACGTCCTGGCCATTGCCTGCGGCATCGTCGAGGGCAAGGGGCTGGGCGATTCGGCCCGCGCCGCGCTGGTCACCCGCGCCTTTGCCGAGCTGGCCCGCTTCGGCCACAAGCTGGGGGCACAGGCAAAGACCCTCTCCGGCCTTTCCGGCCTGGGCGATCTCATGCTGACGGCCACCTCGCCCCAGTCGCGCAACTATTCGCTGGGGCTGGAGCTGGGCCGGGGGGCGGCTCTGGAGGACATCCTCAAGCGCCGCCGCGCCGTCACCGAAGGGGTGCACACGGCGAAAATCGCCGTGCGCATGGCAGACGAGATGGGCATCGACATGCCCATCTGCCGCTCCGTGGCCGCCATCGTCACCGGCCGCTCCACCCCGGATGCGGAAATCTCCCGCCTCCTGGAGCGCCCCTTGCGCGACGAAACGGAATGATGCGGCAACCCGGAAACGCGCCCCCAACAAAGGCCCGCTCCCCCTGCCGGACGCCTCACCTGTCATCCGGGTGGCCGGGAGGGGGAGCGGGCCGGAGCGAGTGCGCAAACCCCTTTGCGCACACAGACAAAAGGAGACTTTCATCATGGCGCTTTTTGCGATCATCTGTAACGACAAGCCAAAAGAGGGCCTGAAGTTGCGTCAGGCCAACCGGCCTGCTCATCTGGCCTGGCTGGACGAACTGGGGCGCACGGTGGTGGCCGCCGGACCCTTCACCGATGAGGAGGGCAACCCTTGCGGATCCCTGATCATCAT
>JALSNA010000077.1 GCA_026987255.1 Hyphomicrobiales bacterium
CAGAAAAAAGGCGCCTGGCCGGGGAAGCCAGACGCCTTTCGCGCTTTTGTTCAAGCGCCTTGCGCCGGGAGGGGAAACCGGCGCTGTCGGCCGTTGCCTGGGCCTGGGTTGAAGCGGGGGGCATTCGGCCCGTGGGAGTGGCAACGGCTTGCTATGTGCAAGATAGGCGCAAACGGGCAAAAGTTCAATTCAATTGCACTGTCTTTTTCGTGAACTCTTGGTAAGGACAGTTTCCTTGACCTGTTTTATTTGCGGGCGCTGGAAAAATTCGTTTTCACGCGCCTTTTCTTGCCCATCCCGGGGCGCGTGACGCGGAAAAGCCTGGCGCTGAGCTTGCCGCCCGCGACCATCTTGTTCAAGGATACGGTGGTGCGCCTGCCCTGGCCATCGACGACGATCCATTGCTGGAGAGTCTTGCGGCCATTGTCGTAAATGAGCACCAGGTGCCCCGGCACCATCTTGTCGCGATCCTCCAGAGTGACGATGGACAGCCCGTCGCGCTCCTCCACCTTGTGAATGACGGCATCGCGCAACAGGTTCACCCGCCTGGCCAGCACCATGCGCAGCGGGGTCTTGGACAGGGGATAATAATCCACCGTGTCGCGGGCGTTGTTGCGCACCGCAACCCAGCTGCCGTCGGAGACGATGACGAAGGGATTGGGCGGCGAATACTCAAAGCGCATGCGGCCCGGCTTGGCGATATAGAACTTGCCGGTGGAGACCCGCCCGCGCGGGCTGATCTGGGTGAACTCGCCGCTCAAGGTGCTGAAACCGTTGAAGAAATCTGAGATTTTCTGCACCACGCGCGTTTCCTTGTTTCCCAGGGCGAAGGCCCCGGCGGGAAGCAAAATGGCGGGCAGAACCAGCAAGGCGGCCAGCATGGCGGCGCGCAGACGGCAGATGGAAAAGGGCATGATCATGGATGCATCATCCTTGTGGGTTCGCTGGCAAGGGATCTCCCTTGCGCAAGACATCACGGGTTTTTACGCATGCTTGTGCGGCCTTTTTGCGGCAGCACGAACGCAACAGACATCACTCGGCGCTATCGCCACCGACCAGGATCTCGCGCCGTCCCTTGGCGTTGGGGGCGGAGATGAGGCCTTCTTCCTCCATGCGCTCGATGAGGGTGGCGGCCTTGTTGTAGCCGATCTGCAGGCGGCGCTGGATGTAGCTTGTGGAGACCTTCTTGTCGCGCAGCACCACCTGCACGGCCTTGTCGTAAAGCTCGTTGCCGGAGCTGGCCACGGCGCCACCGGAGCCTGCCGCGCCAGCGCTGGCCGGGGCATCCTCGGCTTCCTTGATCACCCCTTCCACATAATCCGGATCGGCCTGTGATTTCAGATGCTTGACCACGTGCTCCACCTCGTCGTCGGAGACGAAGGGGCCATGCAGGCGCACGATGCGCCCGCCACCGGCCATGTAGAGCATGTCGCCCATGCCGAGCAGCTGCTCGGCGCCCATCTCGCCCAGGATGGTGCGGCTGTCGATCTTGGAGGTGACCTGGAAGGAAATGCGGGTGGGGAAATTGGCCTTGATGGTGCCGGTGATGACATCCACCGAGGGCCTTTGGGTGGCCATGACCACATGAATGCCGGCGGCGCGGGCCATCTGCGCCAGCCTTTGCACCGCCCCTTCGATGTCCTTTCCGGCCACCATCATCAGATCGGCCATTTCGTCGATGATGATGACGATGAAGGGCAGAACCTCCAGCTCCATCTCCTTTTCCTCGAAGACCGGCTCACCGGTATCGGGGTCGAAGCCGGTCTGGATGGTGCGGGTGATGACCTCGCCGTTCTTGAGCGCTTCCTTGACGCGGGCATTGTAGCCATCGAGATTGCGCACCCCCAGCCTGGCCATCTTCTGGTAGCGGTCCTCCATCTCGCGCACCGCCCATTTCAGCGCCACGACGGCCTTCTTGGGATCGGTGACCACCGGCGAAAGCAGATGCGGGATGCCCTCGTAGATGGACAGCTCCAGCATCTTGGGATCGATCATGATGAGGCGGCACTGCTCCGGGCGCAACTTGTAGAGCAGGCTCATGATGAAGGTGTTGATGCCCACCGACTTGCCCGAACCGGTGGTGCCGGCGATGAGCAGATGCGGCATGCGGGCCAGATCGGCAAAGACCGGCTCGCCGCCGATGTTCTTGCCCAGGGCGATGGGCAATTTCAGCTTGCTGTTCCTGTAGCTCTTGCTCTCCAGCATTTCGCGCAGATAGACGGTTTCGCGGTGCGGATTGGGCAGCTCGATGCCGATGACATTGCGCCCCGGCACCACCGCGACGCGGGCCGATATGGCGCACATGGAGCGGGCGATGTCGTCGGCCAGGCCGATGACGCGCGAGGACTTGATGCCAGGGGCTGGCTCAAGTTCATAGAGAGTGACCACCGGGCCGGGGCAGACGTTGATGATCTGGCCGCGCACGCCGAAATCCTCCAGCACCCCTTCCAGGATGCGGGCGTTCTGCTCCAGGGCCTCGTCGGACATTTCCGGCGGCAGATCGGAGTGATCCGGCTCGGCGAGAATGTCCAAAGAAGGCAGCTTGATGGGGCCCTTGCGCTTTTTCTTCGCCGCGGCGCGCTTCACTGTGGGCTTGCTGGCGGCCGGTGCGGGGGCGGGTGTTGCATCCCCATCTTGCGCCAAGTCGTCATCGGGCAGCTCTTCGGGCATGTAGGCATCATCCAGCGGCTGGCCTATGCGCGGAGCGGCATGGGCGGCGCTTTCTTGGGGCTGGCCATCGCCGGCGCTGCCTGCGGGCACCAGGCGCGGCTCGGCGCGCGCGGCCTGCTCGAAAGGCGCATCTGGCATCTGCTGCGCGGCGGGAATGACGCTGGCCAGGCGGCGGAAGAGCCCGGGGGGCGGGGCATCATCTTCCGCATCGTCATGACCGGCGGCAAAAGGGGCAACGGGCGGCGGCGCATCGGGATCCGTGGCGCGGGCGCGGCGCACGCGCGGCGCATGGTCCTGACGGGAGCTTGCTTCATCCTGTGCCTCCTGCGCCTGCATGCGCGCCAGGGCATGGCGGCGGGCGCGGGCGGCGCGGCGGTTGCGCAGCCAGGCGGCGAAGCTCAGTTTCCAATGATCGAAACCGCCAATGGAGGCGGCCACCCTGTCCTGGTTCTTCTCGCCCAGAACGGCGGCGGCGGAGACGATGGAGGCGGCGGTGATGTCCAGCACCTTGAGCAGCGCCAGAGCCATCAGGGAAAACAGGATGAGGGCGCCGAAAATGACCGAAGCCAACGGCTTCATGATGAAATCCAGCAGACCGGTGAGCGCCCCGGAGATGACCTCGCCCAGGTTGCCGCCCATGCCGGAGGACAAAGGCCAGCCTTGCGGCGCGGGCAGCGCGCCAAGAAAGGCGGCGGCCGAGAGGATGAACAAAAGCCACCAGCCGAGCTTGCGCAGCGGGGCGCGCAAGGGCACGTGGGACATCAGCCGCCCGGCCCAGATGACCGGAACGGCCACCACGGCAATGACCGCCAGGCCCAGCTGGGTCATGAGCTCATCGGCGATTATGGCTCCGGGGCGGCCCAGCCAGTTGCGCACCGGGCCTTCCAGGGCGCGGTTGAGGGACGGATCGAGCGCCGACCAGGTGGCCAGGGCAAGGGTCAGCACAGCGGCCAGAAGCAGGAGCATCAGGCCGGAAACCTCCATGAAACGCAGGGCGAGAAACCTTTGCAAGGCTTCCGGAATGGCGTTGTCGTCCGTTTGTGCGGGAGGATGATGGGTCATGACGGGCGTTTGACGGGTCCCTGGCTTTGACATGCATATGCGGGAGAATGGGCGATTCACCCGTTTTGCCACATAGTGCGGCATGCCGGTTAAGGGCCGGTAAACCATCCGCGATTGCGCAGCTGAAGCAATGGCCATCCGGTGCAGGCGCCACTGGACGCGAGAGCCTGATGCCCTTATGTGTGTGTCAAATCACATTGCGCGCAAGGGGACTTTGCAATGAAAAAACGGTTTTCCGACCTGTCCGAGGCCGAGATCCTGGCGCTGGCCATCTCTTCGGAGGATGACGATGCGCGCATCTACATGAGCTTTGCCAACAAATTGCAGGACAATTATCCCCACTCGGCGCGGGTGTTCATGGAAATGGCGCAAGAGGAGCTGGAGCACAAGCGCTGGCTGGAGGACATGTTCCGCAAGAAGTTCGGCGATATCATTCCGCTGATCCGCCGCGACGACGTGGAAGGCTTCGTGCGCCACAGCCCCATCTGGCTGCTCGATGAGCTGGACATCGAGAGGGCGCGCAAGCGCGCCGAGGTCATGGAGCTGGAAAATTACCGCTTCTACCGCAAGGCAGCGGAAAAGGCGCACGATGCCGAGATCAAGGCGCTGCTGGAGAAGCTCGCCGAGGCGGAGGCGCATCACGAATCGCTGGCCGCCAAGATGGAGCTTGAGCACGTGACCGCGGATGCCAAGCTGGAGGAGGCGGAGGCCGAGCGCCGCCTGATGGCGCTGCAGGTCATCCAGCCGGGCCTCATGGGGCTGATGGACGGGGCGGTTTCTTCCGTCGCGCCGATTTTCGCCGCCGCCTTCGCCACCGGCGATTCGTGGCAGACCTTCCTTGTGGGCATGGCCATGTCCATCGGCTCGGGCATCTCCATGGGCATTGCCGAGGCGATGAGCGACGATGGCGAGCTGACCGGACGCGGGCATCCGCTGATTCGCGGCCTGGCCTCCGGCGTCATGACCACTTTGGGAGGTCTGGGCTTTACCTGGCCGTTCCTGATCAGGGATTTCAACACCGCCCTGATCCTGGCCTCCATCATGGTGGCTCTGGAGCTGTTGTTCATCGCCTGGCTGCGTTACCGGTTCATGGAAACGCCATTGCGGCGGGCCTTCATCCAGATTGTCATCGGCGGGGCCATCGTGCTGGCCACCGGGGTGTTCATAGGCAGTGCCTGAGGAGAGGAAAGATGGCCTGGGTG